>DATBCA010000303.1:0-5833 GCA_036270715.1 Solirubrobacteraceae bacterium | reverse complement strand
TTCCTCGAAGCTGTGCGCCGCGCGAGCGGACTGTCAAACCCAGAACCCAAGGAGCCGATCCTGACCGACCTCGACCTCGACGCCGCGCAGATGATCAGCACGGCGCGCCAAGCAGGCGTGTCCGACGCCGAGATCCTCGAGATCAACCGGGTGCTCGGGCGCGCGCTCTCGCAGGTCGCGGAGAGCGCGCGGCGGATCCCGCTCGCGCGCGCGCTCGAACCGGGGATCAGCGAGCACGAGCTCGCCTCCAGCTACGCCCAATCGGTCGAGCATCTCTACCCGCTGCTCCAGCCGCTGCTCGCGAACGCGCTCTCGCTGCACCTGCGCCAGGGCGCGCAGACGGAGGTCATCAGCGCGCTCGAGCGAAGCGGCGGCGAACTTCCCGGCGCGCGCGAGGTCACGATCTGCTTCGCCGACCTGGTCGGCTTCACGCGCCTGGGCGAGGAGGTCGCACCGGAGGAGCTCGGCGCGCTCGCGGGCGCGCTCGAGAGCCTCGCGCTGGAGCTCGTGCAGCCGCCCGTCAAGCTCGTCAAGACGATCGGCGACGCCGTCATGCTCTGCTCCGGCGAGCCGCAGGCCGCGCTCGACGCCGCCCTCGACCTCCTCGACGCCGCCGACGGGCAGGGCGAGCAGTTCCCGCAGCTGCGAGCCGGCGCCGCGCACGGCCGTGCGGTCACGCGTGCGGGCGATTGGTTCGGCCGGCCCGTGAACCTCGCGAGCCGCGTGACCCAGATCGCGCGGCCCGGGAGCCTGCTGATCGAGCGCGAGCTGCGCGAGGCGGTTGCCGACGACGCATATCGCTTCTCCTACGCCGGCGAGCGCCGGATTCGCGGCGTGCGCGAGCCCGTGCGCATGTTCCGCGTGCGCCACCTCGGCGACGAGCCGCTCAGCGAGCACGAGCTCGAGTAGGCGCTCGCCGCCCGGGCCGCGAATGCGCGCGGCGCGCTCACCAAAGCCGCCAGGGCGCTTCCCCGCCGCTCCACAGGTCGTTGAGCACGACCGCGTCCTTGTAGGTGTCCATGCAGTCCCAGAAGCCCTTGTGGCGGTAGGCGCGCAGCTGGCGATCGGCCGCCAGGCGCTCGAGCGGCGCGCGCTCGAGCACGCTGTCGCGTGCGAGGTAGCCGAGCGCGCTCGCCTCGAAGCAGAAGAAGCCGCCATTGATCCAGTGCTCCGAGCGCGGCTTCTCGCGAAAGCCCGCGACGACGTTCCCCCTGACGAGCTCGGTGACCCCGAACTGCAGGCGCGGGCGCACGACGGTCATCGTCGCGAGCGCGCCGTGCGCGTCGTGGAAGGAGAGGAGTGCGCGCAGATCGATGTCGGCGAGCCCGTCGGCGTACGTGACGCAGACGCGCGCCTCGCGCAACTCGGGCTCGAGCAGCTTCAGGCGCCCGCCCGTGTTGGTCTCCACGCCGGTATCGACGCACTCGACGCGTACGCCCTCCGCCCAGCTCTGCGCGTCCACGAAGCGCTCGATCGCGCGTCCGCGGTAGCCGGTCGCGAGCAGGAAGCGCGTGAAACCCTGCACCGCGTAGAGCTGGATCACGTGCCACACGATCGGCATCCCGCCGATCTCGACGAGCGGCTTGGGGATCTCCCGCGCGCGCTCGCGCAGCCGCGTGCCGCGGCCGCCACAGAGAATCACGACGGGCGGGCGTGCCGTGGCCTTGCGCGGGCTCAACGAGGCGTTGCGAAAGCCGTCTAGCCGGCGACCCGCTCGAGCACGTCGGCGGGAACGTCGAAGTTCGCGTGCACCGCGTCGACGTCGTCGAGGTCTTCGAGGAGCTCGATCAGGTGCATGAGCGTGCCGGCCTGTTTCTCGTCGACGGGAACGAGGCTCGACGCGCGGTAGCCGAACTCCGTGCTCTCCATCTCGACGCCCGCCCGTTCGAGCGCGGCGACCACGGCGGCGAAGTCCGACTGCTCGCAGACGACTTCGAAGACGTCGTCGTCGGTCGTGATGTCCCCGGCGCCGGCGTCCACCGCGACCATGAGGTCGTCTTCGCTGTAGCGCGTCGCGTCGATCACGATCGTGCCCTTCTTGTCGAACAGGTACGCCACTGAGCCGGGCTCGCCGAGGCTGCCGCCGTTCTTGGTGAACGCGTGGCGAACGTCGGCGGTGGTTCGGTTGCGGTTGTCGGTGAGCGCCTCGACGAGCACCGCGACGCCGCCGGGGCCGTAGCCCTCGTAGACAACCGATTCGATCGCCGCGGCCTCGCCGCCCTCGCCGGTCCCCTTCGCGATCGCGCGCTCGATGTTGTCTTTGGGCATCGACACTTCTTTGGCTTTGCGGATGGCGTTCTCGAGCGTCGCGTTCGCGCTCGGGTCTCCCCCGCCGTCGCGCTCGGCGACCATGATCGCGCGCGCGAGCTTCGAGAACTGCGCGCCGCGGCGCGAGTCGACGACGGCCTTCTTGTGCTTGATGCTCGACCACTTCGAGTGCCCGGACATAAGCGGAGTGTACGAGCTCGCACCGCGTAGGATTGCGTGCCGCGTGAGCGCGTCGCCGACCCCCGACATCTTCAAGGCGTACGACATCCGCGGCCTGTATCCCGAGCAGATCGACGGGGATCTCGCGGAACGGATCGGCTACGCGTTCGCGCTCGTGCTCTCCTCGCTGGCAAGCAAGCCGGCGTCTGAGCTGCGCGTGGGCCTTGGCCGCGACATGCGCCTGAGCGCGCCTGAGCTCGCGCCGCGTTACGCGCAGGGCATGCTCGCCGCGGGCGCCGACGTGCTCGACATCGGCGAGGTCGGCACGGAGATGCTCTACTTCCTCGTCGGCTCGCGCGGGCTCGACGGCGGGCTCATGTGCACCGCGTCGCACAACCCGAAGGCGTACACCGGCGCGAAGCTCGTACGCGAGGGCGCGCTCGCGCTCTCGGGCGACACGGGTATCGCGGACGTCAGGCGTATCGTCGAAGCGAGCTCCCCCGACGGGACGCCGGCATCGGCGAGCGACGGAGGCGACGCGGCGCGGGGCGCGGTTACGCGCCTCGACATCTACGAGGAGTTCCGGCGGGCGGCGCTCTCGTTCATCGACGCCGACGCCGTGCGCGCGCGCGAGGGCGCGCCGCTGAAAGTGGTGGTCGACGGCGGCAACGGGATGGCGGGGCCGATGGTGGGACCCGCGCTCGAGAGCCTCGGTCTCGAGCTGCTCGAGACGTACTGGAAGCCCGACGGCCACTTCCCCGACCACGAGCCGAACCCGCTGCTCGAGGAGAACCGGCGCTTCATCGTCGAGCAGGTGCGCTCGCACGGCGCGGACCTCGGCATCGCCTGGGACGGCGACGCGGACCGCTGCTTCTTCATCGACGAGCACGGCGACTTCGTCGACGGCGACTTCCTCACCGCGCTGCTCGCGGAGGCGCTGCTGCGTCGCAACCCGGGCGCGAGCGTCCTCTACGACGTGCGCGCCTCGCGCGCGGTCGCCGACACGGTCGAGCGCGCGGGCGGGACCGCATACATCAACCGCGTCGGACACGCGTTCTTCAAGGCGCGCATGCGCAAGGAGGGCGCGCTGTTCGGGGGCGAGGTCTCGGGTCACTATTACTTCCGCGACTTCTACTGCGCGGACTCGGGAACGCTGCCCGCGTTGCTCGTGCTCGAGATGCTCGTGCGCGACGGGCGCTCGATGTCCGAGCTGCTGGCGCCCTACCGCGAGCACTACTTCATCTCCGGCGAGATCAACTCGGAGGTGGACGACCAGGCGGCGAAGATCGAGGAGATCGCCTCGAGCTACGCCGACGCTCGCCAGAGCCGCCTCGACGGGATCTCGATCGATTACGACGACTGGCACTTCAACGTGCGCCCGTCCAACACCGAGCCGCTGCTGCGGCTGTGCCTCGAGTCGCTCGTCTCGCACGAGGACATGGAACGGCGCCGCGACGAGGTGCTCGCGTTGATCCGCTCGTGAGCGCACGCGACACAGGCGAGTCCGCGCGCGCGCTGGAGACGGCGGCGGCCGCGGGCGTCCACCGGCTCGCGATCCCGACGCCGTTCCAAGTCGGCCGCGTCAACGCGTACCTGATCGAGGATTCGCCGCTCACGCTGCTGGACTCGGGGCCGAACAGCGCGAAGGCGCTCGACGAGCTCGAGCAGGCGCTCGCCGCGCACGGGCACGCGGTCGAGGACATCGAGCTGCTCGTCGTCAGCCACCAGCACATGGACCACTTCGGCCTCGCGTCGATCCTCGCGCGCCGCTCGGGCGCGGAGGTCGCGGCGCTCGACGCGCTCGCGCCGTACCTCGCGAGCTACAGCCGGCAGACCGATCTCGACGACGCGTTCGCCGAGGGCGTGATGCTGCGACATGGCATACCGCCCGAAATCGTGACGGCTCTGCGCGCGGTGTCGGCGGGCTTTCGCGCTTGGGGGTCCGCGGTGCAGGTCACGCGTCCGCTCGCGCACGGCGAGGAGCTGCGCCTCGCGAACCGCACCCTGAAGGTCCTGCACCGGCCCGGTCACAGCCCGTCGGACACGGTGTTCCTCGACGAGGAGCGCGCGATGATGCTCGCGGCCGATCACCTCATCAAGCACATCTCGTCGAACCCGCTGCTGACGCGCCCGCTCGGCACGGAGCCCGACCCGGCGGGCGAGCGCCCGAAGGCGCTGGTGACGTACCTCGAGTCGCTTGCGCGCACGCGCGAGATGGAGCTCTCGCTCGTGCTAGCCGGTCACGGCGAGGCGATCACCGACCACGTCGCGCTGATCGACGAGCGCTTTCGCCTGCACAAGCGCCGCGCTGAGAAGATCGACGGTCTGATCGCCTCCCAGCCGCGCACCGCGCACGAGATCGCGGTCGAGCTGTGGGGGAACGTCGCGGTCACGCAGGCCTACCTCACGCTGTCCGAGGTGCTCGGCCACGTCGACCTGCTGCTCGCCGACGGGCGCGTGGTCGAAGTCGAGGAGGACGGCGTCGTCCGCTTCGCGGCCGCCTGAGCGCGAGCGGCTAGCGCCGCTCGATGTCGTGCAGGTGCGCGATGTTCGCGCGGTCGTCGTCCTCGGCGCTCGGCTCCTGCGCGAACCAGGCGTCGAGGATCTCCGAGAGCTCGGCCTCGGAGGTCGCTCGCAGGCTGAGTGCGAGCGCGTTCGCGTCGTTCCAGCGCCGCGCGCCCGCGGCGGTCGCGGCGTCGAGGCACAGCGCCGCGCGAACGCCGTGCACCTTGTTCGCGGCAATCGACGCGCCGGTGCCCGTCCAGCAGCACACGACCGCTTGCTCGGCTCGCCCGTCGGCGACGTCGCGCGCGGCAGCCTCGGACGCCCATGCCCAGTCGTCGCGCTCGGAGTCGCGCAGGGCCCCGTGCGCCAGCGTCTCGTGGCCGCGGCGCTCGAGCTCCCTCTCGAGCAGTCGCGCGATCCCCGTGAGCTCGTCGGCGGCGATCGAGATGCGCACGCGTCGAGTATCACCGATGCGGGTACCGTTCGCCGATGCTCGAGCCCGCCCCAGGCACGCAGCGACCCCAGCGCTTTCGCCCGCGCCTGCACTGGGAGTTGGTGTGGTGCGGGATCTACGGGCACGAGCTCGTGGCGACCGACGCGGCGACGCTGACGCCCGACGCCGCGCTGTACGCGCGCGAGGACGTCGCGGGGACGCGCTGGCACCGGTGCCTGCGCTGCGACAGCTGGCTGCCACTCCCCGCGCCTCCCGAGCCGGCACGGACGACGCCGCCGTCGCGCGAGGAGATCGAGCTGCCGCTGCGCGGCAAGCCGCTGCGCGACCTGATCGTCCTGCGGCTGATCGCGATCGACCGCGCTTTTCACTTCGTCGTGCTCACGGGGCTGGGCGTGCTCGTGTTCCTATTCTCCGCGTACCGTTCGACGTTTCGCCACGACTTCTTCA
>DATBCA010000302.1:0-4506 GCA_036270715.1 Solirubrobacteraceae bacterium | reverse complement strand
CCGGCGGGATGTTCGGCGGGATGAGCGGGTAGGCGCCGTCAGGAGCGCAGCGATCGTGCCGGGCCGGTGAGGTCGAACACGCAGCCCGAGAAGTAGCCGCCGGCCGGCGAGGCGAGGTAGGCGACGAGCGCCGCGACGTCGCTCGCGGCAACGCTCGCTCCGGGGGCGATCGCGACGGTGCTCACGCCGTGGCGCGCCCACTCGATCGACAGCGTGCGCGCGAGGTTCTCCAGGCCGGCGCTCGCGGCCTCGGCGAACGCTCCTGAGTCCGCGCGCGGCGCGAGGAAAACGATGCGCGACGGATGCGCCGCCCGCGGTCGATCCCCGTCGGAGGCCCGCCCGTCAGGCGCGCCCGCGGCCCCAGCCTGCGCGGCGTGGGCGTCGAGCAGCGGAGCGCCGACGACAGCGCGAGTCACCTCCCACGCGCGCTCGAGGCACGCATCGAGCGCCTCCCGCTCGCCGGCGATCGCCGCGAACGTGGCGTCGCCGTCGTAGCAGAGGACGTCCGCCGGCGTACGATCCGCCTCCGCCTCCCACCCGCGCACCTCGGCCCCGAGGTGCGTGCACACGCGCTCGATCTCCGCCCCCAGCGGGCCGCGCTCGCCCGCGCAGAGGACCGCGACGCCCTCCAATAGGCCCGCGCGAAACAACAGCGACGCGTCCGGTTGCGCGCTCACGAGCGAAACGTAACGCGATGCACGCGCGCGCGCACAACGACCGCTCGAGATCGACGCGTACTTCTAACGGCCCGGCTGCTGGCGCGCGGCGCTGCCGCTAGCGCGCGGCGAGCGCGCGGCGCTGGGCGCGAACGCGGCGCGAGATCGCCTTGCGGCCGTGCTCGCTGAGCCCGTCGTAGAGCGCGCGGATCTCGGTCAGGACCTGGTCGGCGACCGCCTGCTGCTGCTCCCGCGTCGGGTGCTCGATCCGCTCCCATCCGATCGGTTCGCCGTACTGGATCGTCACCTTGGGGAACTGAAGGCGCTTCCAGTTGCGCACCCGTTGGGAGCCGAAGATCGCGATCGGGACGACCGGCGCACCCGTCTCGAGAAGCAGGCGTCCGATCCCCGGCTTGGCCGTCTCCGAGACTTTGCCGGTGCGCGAGCGCCCGCCCTCGCAGTACATCGTCACGGCGCCGCCGCGCGCGAGGATCGTCTCGGCGGTGATGAACGTCTCCTCGTCGCGCGCGCCGCGGCGCACCGGGAAGACGCCGCCGTGCGTGTAGATCCACTGCATCGGGCCTTTGAAGAGCTGCGACTTGGCCATGAAGCGGACCTTGCGGCGCAGGAAACAGCCCATCAGGAAGTGGTCCATGAACGAGAAGTGGTTCGGCGCGAGGATCACCGCGCCTTTCCCGGGCACGTTCTCGGTCCCGATCGAACGCGCGCGCAGGAACGTGTACGCGTAGATCGACGTGATCGTGCGCACGAGGTCGTAGACCGAGTCGGGCTCGCGCGTGCGCGCGCGCTCGTGGAACCGGTCGAAGTGCTCCTTCGGGCGCGGGTCGGTGTAGACCTGCTCGCGCATGGGTGCGAGGTCGTTCATCTATGCGCTCTACCTCCCACGGCGTCCAAGGTTACGCGCGCGTCCCGCGCGTCGCGCGCGTACGTGCGCACGCGAGCGCGTCGCTCCACCCCGCGAGCAGCGCCTCGCGCTCGTCCGCCGACATCGCGGGCTCGTACGCGTGGCGCTCGCGCCACGACGAGGCCACGTCGCTGACCGTCCACATCGACGCGCCGACGCCCGCCAGGTATGCCGCCCCAAGCGCGGTCGTCTCCGCGACCTCCGGCACGCGTACGGGCACGCCGAGCACGTCGGCTTGGAACTGCATCAGCCAGGCGTTGCCGCTCGCGCCGCCATCGGCTCGCAGCTCGCGCAGGGGCTCGCGCGTAGCGGCGTCCATCGCGCGAACGGCGTCCACGGTCTGGTAGGCGATCGCCTCGAGCGTCGCGCGTGCGATGTGCGCTCGCGTCACGCCGCGCGTCAGGCCGACGATCGCGCCGCGCGCGTGCGGATCCCAGTGCGGAGAGCCGAGGCCGGTGAGCGCGGGCACGAAGTACACGCCGTCGTTGCCGTCGAGCGAGGCCGCGAGCGCCTCCGTCTCGGGCGCGCGCTCGATCAGCCCGAGGCCGTCGCGCAGCCACTGCACCGCCGCGCCCGTCACGAAGATCGACGCCTCGAGCGCATACGTGCGCGACGGCTCGGAACCGCTCGCGCCGATCGCCCACGCGAGCGTCGAGACGAGTCCGCGCGGCGTCGGCGGCACGGTCATCCCGGCGTTCACGAGCACGAACGACCCCGTCCCGTAGGTGTTCTTGCCCATGCCCGGGTCGACGCACGCCTGGCCGAAAAGCGCCGCCTGCTGGTCGCCCGCGATTCCCGCGATCGGAACGGCATGCCCGTGCAGCGCATCCGCGCGCGTGTGCGCCGCGACACCCGCGCTCGCGCAGACGCGTGGGAGCGCGCGATCGGGCACCCCGAAGAGCTCCAGAAGCTCCGCGTCCCAGCGCCCCGAAGAGATGTCGAACAGCATCGTGCGCGAGGCGTTGGATGCGTCGGTCAGGTGCTCGCCGCTGAGCTTGAAGCACAGCCAGGAGTCGATCGTCCCGAACACCGCGCGCCCCCGCCTCGCCCGCTGCCTCAGGTCCTCGACGTTCTCGAGCAGCCACGCGATCTTGGTCGCCGAGAAGTACGGGTCGAGCACCAGGCCAGTACGGGCGCGCACGAGCGCTTCGCGGCCTTCGGCGCGAAGCTTCTCGCACAGCTCCGCCGTGCGCCTGTCCTGCCACACGATCGCCCGGTGCAGCGGCTCGCCCGTGTCGGGGTCCCACACGCACACCGTCTCGCGCTGGTTCGTTATGCCCACAGCGTCGAGCTCGCCCGAACGCACGCGCGCGTCGTCGAGCGCCTCGCCGGCGACCGCGTGCGTGACGCTCCAGATCTCGGCGGCGTCGTGCTCCACCCATCCGGGCCGCGGAAAGTGCTGCGCGAACTCGCGATACGCGCGCCCGACCGGCTCACCGCGCTCGTCGAACACGATGCAGGTCGTCCCCGTCGTCCCCTGATCGATTGCGAGGATCATCAGCGGCGGCGAGCGTATCCGCAGCCGGCTCGCCGCGGCGCGTCCGCGGCATCGGAGGCGGCGGCTATTGTCAAGCGACCGTCATCGCGAGCGGCTGGAGGAGGATCTGGAGTGACCGACATCGAGGCTCACATAACGGGCACGGTCTGGAAAATCGAGTGCGCGGTGGGCGACGCGATCGAGGAGGGCGACACCGTCGCGATCCTCGAGTCGATGAAGATGGAGATGCCTGTCGAGGCCGAAGACTCGGGCACGGTCACCGAAATCCTCTGCGAAGAGGGGCAGGCGGTCAACGAGGGCGACACGCTCGTCGTGCTCGAGTAGCCCGTGGGCGAGCTCCTCGTCGACGAGCCCGCTGGGCACGTCACCCGTCTGACGATCTCGAACCCGAGCAAGCGCAACGCGCTCGACCACCCGATACTCGACGCGATCACGCGCACGCTGGGCGAGCTCGACGACGCGCGCTGCGTGATCATCACGGGCGCGCACGGCATGTTCTCCGCGGGGTACGACATCGGCGAGATCCCCGACGACGAATTCGAGGTCCGCGCCGAGCGGCTGGTCGCGCACCCGTTCACCGAAGCGATCGACGCGCTCGAGTCGTTCGCCTACCCGACGCTCGCGGTGCTCCCCGGCCACACGATCGGCGGCGGACTCGAGCTCGCGCTCGCGTGCGACATGCGCGTCGCGCTCGCGGGGATACGTCTGGGGATGCCGCCGGCGAAACTCGGCCTCGTCTATTCGCACACCGGCGTGCGCCGCTTCATCGACGCCATCGGCGCCGCGCGGACGCGCGAGCTGTTCCTGCTCGGGCGCTACATCGACGCCACGACAGCGCTCGCGTGGGGGCTCGTCAACCGCGTTGCCGAGCAGGACGAGCTCGAAGCCGAGGGCCTGGACATCGCCGCCGAGTTGGCGGGCAACGCGCCGCTCTCCCAGCGCGGGAACAAGCGCGTGATCGCCGAGCTGCTCTGCGCCCGCGGCGAGCTCGACCCCGACGTCGAACGCGAGCTGATCGAGCTGCGCCGTGCCTCGTTCGCGTCGCAGGACATGCGCGAGGGGATGCGCGCCTTCGCCGAGAAGCGTCCGCCGCGCTGGCAGGGCCGGTAGCGGCGGGTTCCGCCGACCCCGCTTCGGGCGCGCAAACACCGGAATACCGGCGCCGGGCTGTCCGCCGCGTCCCATACCGTCCTTGCGCATGCCGCCCCTGATCTCCCGTGAGGAGGCCCTCCGACTGGGGGAGCTGGAGGATCACGCCGCGATCGAAGCGCTGGTCGAGCGCGCGTGGCGGGTGCGTCTCGAGCGCTTCGCGGACTCGACCGATATGTGCTCGCTGGTGAACGCCAAGTCCGGCGGCTGTGCCGAGGACTGCGGCTTCTGCGCGCAGTCGCGCTTCGCCGAGGCCGAGACGCCGATGCACGCGATGA
>DATBCA010000301.1:0-4675 GCA_036270715.1 Solirubrobacteraceae bacterium | reverse complement strand
AGCTGCTCGCGATACCCGACGAGATCGCGCTCGCCGCGCACATCGCCGTGGGCTTCCGCGACGAGCCGTGGCCCCGCGCGCTCGCGCGGCGCCCGGTCGCGGAGTTCGCGTTCGGCGAGCGCTACGGCGAGCCGCTCGAGGGCGCGGGATGAACGACGAAGCACCGGTGGCGACATGGCAGCGCGCGAGCGCGGACCCCTACACCGAGCCGCACTTCGGCGCCGCCGCGCTCATCACGATCGACACGCAGCGCGACGTGCTCGACGGCGGCGCGCTCGAGATCGCCGGAACCTCCGCCGCGCTGCCGCAGATGCACGAGCTGCTGCGGGGTTTCCGTGAGGCGCGTGCGCCGATCGTGCACGTCGTGCGCCTGTACCGGCGGGATGGCAGCAACGCCGACATCTGCCGGCGCGCATTGCTCGAGGCCGGCGCGCCGATCCTCCACCCCGGCGCCGAGGGCAGCCAGCTGGCGGCGCAGGTGCTCCCCGACGACGACCTGCGCCTCGACGACGAGCTGCTGCTCGCGGGCGGTGTCCAGCAGCTCGGAGAGCGCGAGGTCGCGATCTTCAAGCCGCGCTGGGGTGCGTTCTTCCGCACGCCGCTCGAGGATCACCTTCGCAATCAGCGCGCCTCGACGCTCGTCTTCAGCGGCTGCAACTTCCCGAACTGCCCGCGCACCTCGATCTACGAGGCCAGCGAGCGCGACTTCCGCGTGGTCCTCGCGCGAGACGCGATCTCCGGCCTCTACGAGCGCGGCGAGCGCGAGCTGGAGAACATCGGCGTGCGCGTGATGGATTCGGCGGACGTGCTGCGAGCGCTACGCGAGGCACGCGCGGCGGTCGCGCGCTGAGCGGCCGGGCTGTCCGCGCACGTTTCCGCGTCGGCCACCGTCCTGCGAGCGCGGTTTGCGCGATTCGTCCACGCCTGCAGCGCGCGCTCGCGCGGTGCGGCTAGCGTGCACACGGGATGATCAGCCCCTCGCACGACGAGCACGTCACGCGACGGCTGCCGCGGATCGTTGCGTGCTTGTGCGCAGTCGGCATCGCGCTCGCGCTCGTCCTCGCCGCCACCTCGCAGGCGCGCCGCGGCCGCCACGCGCGGCGGCATCGAGTTGCCTCGCCGGTGGAGTTCGGCTGTCCTATCCTGCCGGCAGACGACGCCCTCAACCGGGAAATCGCAAGGGCGCGCGTCAACCCCAACTCTGCGAGCTACGTCGCGAGCATCGGCCTCACGGCACACCTCCATCCCGACTTCGGTACGCCCGCGAGCTACGGCATCCCCTACACGGTCGTGGGCCCGCGGCAGCCGAAGGTGCCGATCTCCTTCACGCTCTACGGATCCGAATCCGACCCCGGGCCCTACCCCGTGCCGCGGAACGCGCCGATCGAGGGCGGGGGGCGTACGGGAAACGGCGACAAGCACGTGCTCGTCGTCCAGGAAGGCGCGTGCGTGCTCTACGAGATGTACCTCGCGCGCCGCACGCGCAACGGCTGGGCTGCCGGCTCGGGCGCCGTGTTCAACCTGCGCAGCACCGCGCTGCGTCCCGAAGGCTGGACCTCCGCTGACGCCGCCGGCCTGCCGATCTTTCCGTCGCTCGCACGCTACCCGGAGGCGCACGCGGGGCGCATCGAACACGCGCTGCGCGTGACCGTCCCGCAGACCCAGCGCGGGTACATCCGTCCGGCGACGCACTTCGCGTCGACGAGCAGCGACGCGAACCTGCCGCCGATGGGACTACGCCTGCGGCTGAAGGCGAGCTACAGCCTCGCCGGGTTCAGCGGCGAATCGCGCGTGATCCTCGAAGCGCTCAAGCGCTACGGGCTGATCGTCGCGGACAACGGCTCGCCGTGGTTCATCACCGGGGCCCCGAACGCGCGCTGGAACGATGCGAATCTGGAACAGCTCAAGCGCGTGCCGGGATCGGAGTTCGAAGCCGTCGACAGCGGGCCGATATCGCACGGTTGAGCGCGAGACCGGTGCGCGTGCCGGCGGCCGGCAACGTTCAGCGCAGCAGCGCGCGCAGCTCCTCGAGCTCGGCGGGGTCGATCGAGTAGGTGTGCTCCGCGCCGGGGTAGCGGCGCGTGCGCACGTCCTCGGCGAACGCGGCGACGCCGTCGTTCATCTCCTGCTGGAGGTTCGCGTAGCGCTTGACGAACCGCGGCCCGAGGCCATCGCGGATGCCGAGGAGGTCGTGGAACACGAGCACCTGTCCGTCGGTCGCGGGGCCCGCGCCGATCCCGATCACCGGCACCTCGACGCTCGGCATGAGCTCCTCGGCCACCGCCGCGGGAATCGCCTCGAAGACAAGCGCGAAACAGCCGGCGTCCTGGAGCGCGAGCGCCTCGGCACCGATGCGCGCGCCGGCCGGCGCGGTGCGGCCCTGGGCCTTCCAGCCGCCGAGAGCGGTGGACGTCTGCGGCGTGAGGCCCACGTGCCCCATCACGGGAATCCCCGCGCCGACGATCGCGCGCGCGCGGCGAACCGACGCCTCGCCGCCGCCCTCGAGCTTGACCGCCTCGCAGCCGGCCTCCTTGACCATCCGCATCGCCGTCGTGATCGCCTGCTCGTCCGAGACCTCGTAGGAGCCGAACGGCAGGTCGCCGATGAGGAGCGGCGTGCGCAGCCCGCGGCGCACGGCGCGCGCCAGCACGAGCATGTCGTCGAGCTCGACGGGAGTCGTCGCGTTGAACCCGAGCACGGTCGTGGCCGCGGAGTCTCCGACGAGCACGAGGTCGACGCCCGCTGACTCGGCCGCGCGGGCGCTCGGGTAGTCATAGGCCGTCACCATCACGATCGGCTCGCCGAGGCGCTTCTTCTCGCGCAGCAGCGGCAGCGTCATCGGCAGGCGGCCGGGGTCGGGTGGGGCTTGGATGGTTGGGTAGGCGGACATCGTTTCCTCTCTGACGCAGGTTGACCCGCGGCGCCCTCGCTCAGGAGAGCAGCGTGGCCACCTCGTCGTCGACGGTGATGATTCGGTTGGTGTCCTTCTCGACGTGCACGACGCGCGGGACGTAGCGCTCGAGCTCGGCCTCGTCGTAGCTCGCGTAGGAGACGACGATGATCGTGTCGCCCTCGTGCACGAGCCGCGCGGCGGCGCCGTTTATCCGCATCGTGCCCGAGCCGCGCTCGCCGGCGATCGTGTACGTCTCAAAGCGCGCGCCGTTGTCGATGTCGAGCACGTGCACCTGCTCGTGCTCGAGCATGTCCGCGGCCTCGAGCAGGTCGCGGTCGACCGTGATCGAGCCGACGTAGTGCAGGTCGGAGCCCGTGATCGTCGCGCGATGGATCTTCGACTTCAACATCACTCGTTGCATCAGGCGGCAACCTTTCTCCGCGCGGGTTGCGCGGCGACGTACTCGAGGGCTGGGCTGAGGATCACGTTGTCGATCAGTCGCGTCGCGCCGATGCGGGCAGCGACGAGCAGCAGGAGGTCGGCGTCGAGCTCCTCGCGCGCGTCGAGGGTGTCCGGGTCCACCAACGCGAGGTATTCCGGCTCGACGCCGCGCGATCGCATTTCCTCGCGCGCGGCACCGAGCAGCACGCTGGCCGACCGCTCGCCGTCCCTCGCCAGGTGCTGCGCGATGGCGAGCGCGGCCGGAAGCGCGAGCGCGCGCTCGCGCTCCTCGGCGGACAGGCGCGCGTTACGGCTCGAAAGCGCGAGGCCGTCCGGCTCGCGCACCGTCGGTCCCGTCTCGATCGCCACGGGAATGTCCAGGTCGGCGGCGAGGCGCCGGATGACGAGCACCTGCTGCGCGTCCTTCTGGCCGAAGTACGCGGCGTCGGGGAGCGTCATGCAGAGCAGCTTCGCGACGACCGTGGCGACGCCGCGGAAGTGGCCCGCGCCGCGTGCTGCCCCCTCGAGCGTCTCGGACAGGCCAGTGACCTCGACCGTCGTCGCAAAGCCGTCGGGGTAGACCTCCTCGACCGGCGGCGCGAACACGACGTCGGCGCCGGCGCTCGCGGCGGTCTCGGCGTCATGCGCCTCGTCGCGCGGGTAGCGCTCGAGGTCCGAGGCCTCGTCGAACTGCGTGGGGTTGACGAACACCGAGACGACGACCACGTCGCACGCCGCGCGCGCCCGCTCGATCAGCGAGGTGTGGCCCTCGTGCAGCGCTCCCATCGTCGGCACGAGGCCGATGCGCCGGCCCTCGCGCCGCGCCGGCGCCAGCGCCGCCCGCAGGTCCACGACGGTGCGCACGATATGCGCGCCCGCCGAAGCGCTGACGCGGGCTGCTTGCGGATCGCTCATCGTTTTCGGTCCAGTTCCCCTTCGGATACCGGCACGACTGAAGTTTGTGCTGGGGTGCTGCCGAGGTCCACCACGAGCACGCCCGTTGACGGCCTCGGCGCGGATGATACATGCCGTCGCGCGGACGTTTCAATGCCGACGGCGGCGCTGTGTGAGCAGGATCACATATGGTCGGCGACTGTATGAGCGCCTGTCGGCGCCGGAGGCTCGATGAACCCCCTTTCTCCGTCGGTGCAGGTCGGGCAGCAGCCCCGGCACGACGGTCTTGTTGACGAACGCCAGGGCGTCTTGCAGGAACTCCACGATGGGCAGACGGACCTCACCCTTCGGGTCTATAAGGGCGGAGCGGATAACTATGTGCGGGGGACCGTGGCCCTCCACGTACACGCGAGGCGCAGGCCGAGGGCGTGCCCATCGGCTCGTCGC
>DATBCA010000300.1:0-2337 GCA_036270715.1 Solirubrobacteraceae bacterium | reverse complement strand
ATGAAACCGTTCTGCTGCCACGCGACGAGGACGTCGGAGCGGTAATCGAGCGTGACGGTCAGTGCGCTCACGGCGCCTGCCGGGATCGAGATCAGGCGCGCGGCTTCGAAGCCACGGCCGAACCAGCGCTGCACCCGCACGCTGATCGCGCGCCGCGTGACGGTCGCGACGGCGACGTCGCCGAGGTACGCACGCGCGATCGCGAGGCCGCTCACGCCGTGAAGCGCGGTGGCGAGGCGACCGCTCGCGCGACCCTCGAGCACCGCGGGCCGCGCTCGTACCTCCGAGGCGTTGGCCGGCGCGAGCGCGACGGCGACTCGACCGAAGCTCGCTCCGACGACGCTGACGGCGGGCGCCGCGGCGTAAACGAGCGGCTGCTCGTACGCTGCGGCGACGCGCGCTCCCGAGCGCAGCGGCGAGACGAGCAGCTCGGGTGCGCTCGCAGCTGCGCCGTGGGCGCACGCGCGTTCATCGCGGACCCACGCGATGGCGCCCGGCCCGGTCGGGTCGAACGGCCCCTCGCTGGGAAACGCGACCTGCGGCCCCGCGGCGGCGCAGCCGCGAAGGTCGCGGGGCGCGGACCATTCGATCGGCGCGACGCTCCGCGCCGGGCGGGCGAGCGCCGCGCTCGCCGTCGCGGGGCGCTGCCCGGCGGCGACCGCGGGGGTCTTCGTCTTCGTTTTGTGCCGCGCCTTGGCGGCCGCTCTGCTCGTCTGTTCCTGCGGCGTGACGTGCGAGAGCGCGACGGTGACGGTGTGCCTGCGCCCGTTGGTGGTGATGTGCGCACGCGCGATCACGCGCGCCGCCGGCACGGGCAGGAGATTGTTGTCGTAGACCCACACGATGTAGTCGTAGGGGTGCTCGGAGCGCTCGTACCAGTGCCCCGTGCGCAGGTAGGCGCCGTTCCCCAGCGGGCGCACGCCGCGGCGTCGCAGGTCGTAGGTCATCTCAGGTCGCAGCGGCGTGATGAGGCCGTCGAGGCGAGCGTTGAGGAACACGCTGTGGCCGCGCGGCACGGCGCCGAGGTGCGCATTGATGACCTTCAGCGCGTGGAACTCGAAGGCGTGTTCGTCGGGCGTGCCCGCGGCCGCGCCGACGGCGCCGGCGAGAGCGGCGAGCGCCACGGCGCCGAGCGCGCCGGCGGCGACTGCGACGCGCCGCGCGCCCTCGCGCGCCGCCGGTGCGAACGAGACGACGGCACGCTCGAGCCACGCCCCGACGCCGGTGAGCGTCACGAGGGTGCGCAGCGTGATGAGCCAGGCGAACATGCCGACGAGGCTCGCGGACCACAACGTGTAGCCGAGCGTTTCAGCCAGGAAGTGCGGCTTGGAGGGCGTCGCCTCCGCGATCGCCCATACGGCCGCGCCGAGCGCGAGCGCGAGCACGGCGCCGGCGGCGTCGGAGGTGCGGCGCCGGCGGACCGCGAGCGCGATCGCGAGCAGCAGCCACGCGATGATGAGCGCCGCGGAGAGCGTCGCGAGGGTGCCCTGCGAATGCAGCACGTCGTACTTGCGCTCGAAGGGGTAGCCGACGCGAGTGAGCCACCACGGTTTGAGCCCGATCGTGCGGATGACGGCGTGCACGCCGACGGTGGGGCCGAGCGGTGAGCGACGTTCGCTCGCTGCTTCGATCACCTTGCCGAGGTTGCCGCTGTGTGCGACCTGGTCGGCGAACGTGGGGGTCCAGCAGATGCAGAAGACCAGCGCGGCCGCGAGCGCCCAGCGCCAGACGGTGCGCGGCCGGTCGGGGTCGTCGCGGCGGCGGGCGAGCAGCCACCACAGCGTGAAGCCGCCGAGACCGACGACGAGCGCTGCAAGCGTCGACGGGATGAAGGCGTCCTCGCATTGCAGCTCGAAGCTGCCGACGAGGATCGTGACGGGCAGCAATCGGTACTCGCCGCAGGCGAGCGACCAGCACAGGAAGATGAGCGCGAGCAGCGGGAACAGCCCCGCGGACGGGTTCCAGATGTCGTAGAAGTTGTTCGCCGCGATCGACCGGCACATCAGCGCGATCGCGGCGGCGGCGGCGAGCATGAGCCACGCGCCGCCGCGCCTGCGTGCGAGCGCGACCGCGCCGAGCACGCACGCGACGTTGACGATGGCCATCGTCCACACGAACGACTGCGGCGCACCCACGTGCGCCGCGGGCGCGAGCAGCCAGTAGAGCATCGGCCCGAGGCTGTATGTGAGTTTGCCGGTGACGGCGCCGGCGAACGAGTACTGGCCGACGAGCGGCATGTGCGAGCTGAAGACGTCGTACGCGCGCGTGGCGATGATGCCCCTGTCGGCGACCGGCTGAAACCCCTCGTGCAGCGCACGCGCTGCGGCGCCGATCACG
>DATBCA010000299.1:0-1627 GCA_036270715.1 Solirubrobacteraceae bacterium | reverse complement strand
CCGAGCTCGGCTGCCCTGGCGGCGGTCGCGTCGGCGTCTGCGACGGCGAACGTCACGCTCCAGTGCGCGGAAACCTGCTGCTCGTGCTCCGCGATCGGGTTCAGCGCGGCGACAACGTCCGCGAAACCCTCGGGCGCTCCCGCCTCACGCTGGCGCTCGCGCAGCCCGGGTTCGCTCTGTTCGAGGAACTCGCCGTAACCCGGGAGCGTCCACATGGCGCCGCCACCGCCGAGGTCGAGCAGCTCCCAACCGAAGACCGAGCCGTAGAAGGCCTTCGCGGTCTCGGGGTCGCGGGTGGCCAGACCGTTGAAGTTGAGCGACCCGGGTTCGTTGACGATCTGCGCCCCGCGGTGGGCGGCCGCCTGCCAGACGCAGAACGTCGCGCCCTCGGGGTCGGCGATCGCGGCCGAGCGGCCGGCTTCGGGGATGTCGAACGGTTCGACGAGCACGCGCCCGCCTGCCTGCCAGGCACGCTCCGCGGCCTCGTCGGCGCTGTCGACCCAGATGTACGTGTTCCAGATCGCGGGCGCGGGCGCGCCCTCGGGCTGCGAGGAGACCGCGGCCACGTCTGCGCCTGAGACACGCGCGATGTGGTAGGCGCCCGGCGCCCCGGGCGGCGTGACGTTCTCGAACTCCCATCCGAAGACGCCCTCGTAGAAGGCGACCGCAGCCTTGGGGTCCGGCTGGGTCGTGTCCACCCAGCAGGGGACGCCGGGGATGTATCCGTCTCGTTCGCGCATGATGCTCCTTTCCGACTCGTTGTCAACGCCGCGCACGCTACTGGCCATTTAGGTCAGGATCTGTCCTCAATTGTCGAAAGGATTGAGCACGTGAGCGAGACGACCTCGAGCCGGCTGCTGGAGCTCCTCACGCTGCTCCAGAGCCGCCGCGACTGGCCCGGGGTCGAGCTCGCGGACAGGCTCGAGGTGTCGGCGCGGACGATCAGGCGCGACGTCGAGCGCCTGCGCCGGCTCGGCTACCCGGTCGAGTCGCTCACGGGTCCCGCGGGCGGCTACCGTCTTCGCGCCGGCACCGCGATGCCGCCGCTGCTGCTCGACGACGAGGAGGCGATCGCGATCGCCGTCGGTCTGCGGACGGCCGCGCGGGCGTCGGTCGCGGGCATCGAGGAGAGCGCGGTGCGCGCGCTCGTCAAGCTCGAGCAGGTCCTCCCCTCGCACCTGCGCCGGCGCGTCGGCGCGCTCGGCGCGGCGACCTTCACGGCGCCCGCGGGCGGCCCCACGGTCGAGCCCCGCCACCTGACTCTGATCGCCGCCGCGTGCCGCGACCGCGAATGCGTGCGCTTCGCCTATCAGCGTCGCGACGGCACGCGCAGCCGCCGCGAGGTCGAGCCGAACTCGCTGCTCAACCACGGCCGCCGCTGGTACCTCGTCGCGTGGGACCGCGCCCGCGAGGACTGGCGCACGTTCCGCGTCGATCGCATCGCGGCGCCCACGTCCGTGGGCACTCGCTTCCAGCCCCGCGAGCTTCCCGCGAAGGACGCCGCGGCGTTCGTGCAGCTAAGCATCACCTCGGCTCCCAACCGCTACGAAGCGGTCGTCACTCTGCACGCGCCGCTCGCCGCCGTGAGCGCGCGCGTGCCCGCGCACTGGGGCTCGCTCGCGGCGAT
>DATBCA010000298.1:0-7380 GCA_036270715.1 Solirubrobacteraceae bacterium | reverse complement strand
CGGTCATCGAAACGGGCGGCACTGGGGGTGCCGCCCGTTTCACGTCTCTGGGCCTACGTGTTTCGGCCTATGTCTGTCGGAGGCCTACGCGGCGACCGCGCGCGACTGCAGGTGCGCGCCGACCTTGCGCTTGACCCGCTGCAGCGCGTTGTCGACGGTCTTCGTGTCGCACTCGAGACGCTCGCCGACCTGCTCGTAGGAGTAGCCGTCGAGGTATAGCGAGAGCACGCGTCCCTCGAGCTCTGACAGCGCGCTCGAGAGGCAGCCGACGAGCGAGCGCAGCTCCTCTGAGGAGATCACCTGGTTGACCGGGTCGTGGACGCTCGGTCCCGGCAGCACCTGATCGAGCGTCGGCACGTCCTCGCCGCTGCCGGCGGGGGTCGAGGAGAACGACACGTACTGGTTCAGTGGGGTGTGCTTGTTGCGCGTCGCGGTCTTCACCGCGGTGATGATCTGGCGCGTGATGCACAGCTCGGCGAAGTTGCGAAAGCTCGACTCGCGATCGGTGCGGAAGTCGCGAATCGCCTTGTAGAGCCCGACGAGACCCTCCTGGATGAGGTCATCGGAGTCGCCTCCGGCGAGGAAGTACGAGGACGCCTTCAACCGCACGAAGCCGTGGTAGCGGCGCACGAGACGGTCGTAAGCGTTGCGATCGCCGAGCTTCGCGAGCGCGATCAGATACCCATCATCGACCTTAGGTTCAGGGTGAGGGCTATGGGAGATCCGTGCCACGAGCGGTCCTTTCTTGCGGCCATGCCAAAAAAGCCGCAATTTGCTCAGTGGCGCACTCCTCCCCCGGCGCCAAAACTATGTATTCCCTAAGGCTTCATCAACCTTAGGTACAGCGTTACGCGCGGCGAGACTCGCACACTTATGGAGAGTTGTCAACCCCCTGTTCGCGGTTCTGCAAGATCTCGTACAGGATTGCAGCGCCGGCGGCGGCAACGCCGAGCGAGGCGACGCGCCCGCGCATCGGCAGCGCGATCAGCTCGTCGCAAGCGCTCGCGACACGCGGGCGAAGGCCGCGCCCCTCGCTCCCGAGCACGAGCGCGACGGGTGCTCCGCGGTAGTCGGGCGCGTCGTAGGCCACCGGCGCGCGCTCGCGCGCGCCGTCCCGCGCGGCGACGGCATCGGCGCTCGCGCCGTAGCACCAGAACCCGGCATCCCGCGCGCGGGCGATGAAATCGGCGATGTTGCGCGTACGCGCCAGCGCCAGGTGCTCGACGGCGCCGGCCGAGGCCTTGCAGACCGCCGGCGTGACCTCGGCGGCGCGCCGCTCGGGGATCACGACGCCGCGCGCGCCGGCGCACTCGCACGTGCGGCAGATCGACCCCAGGTTCTGCGGATCTGAGAGCTCGTCGAGGACGACGATCACCGCGTCGCCGGCGGACAGCAGCTCCTCGTCGGGCACGTACGGGTACTCGCCGGCCTCCGCGCATACCCCCTGGTGCGCGTCCGAGCCGCAGCGATCGGCGATCTCGAGCGCGGCGGTGATCCGCGGCGAGAGCTCGCCGAGCCAACCCTCGCGCGCGGCCGCGCTCGTGGCCCACACGTCGCGCACCGATTGCGCGCGGCGTCCGCGCAGCGCCTCGCGCACCGGATTTCGCCCGTAGACGATCACCGGCTCATCGAGCCGGCGCGCGAATCAGCCGCGGCCCTTCGGAACCGTCGCGGATCTCCCAGCCCCGCGCGCGCAGCTGCTCGCGCATGTCGTCGGCGGCCGCGAAGTCCCGCTGCGCACGGGCGCGCTCGCGCGCGCGCAGCAGCTCCAGCGACTCCTCGTCCACCTCCTCGCCGCCCGTCCCGGCGCCGGCGCCGCCGGCCGCCGCGGAGCCGGCCCCCGCGAGCAGGCTCTCGAGGCCGAGGACCGCGAGCATCTCGCGCAGATCGCCGTCCCCGACGCCGCGGCCGCGGCTGTTGGCCTCGCGCACCCAGGTGGACATCGCGCAGAGCGCGGCGGGCGTGTTGAAGTCGTTTGCGAGCGCGTCGAAGAACGCGTCGCGGTGCTCGCGCATGTCCTCCGGGCTGGCGGTGAAGGGTTCGAGCGCGCGCGCGGCCTCGCGAACGCGCTGCACGCGCCGCGCGGCATCGTGCAGCTCGCTCTGCGAGAACGCGAGCGGCTGGCGGTAGTGACCCGAGAGCAGGTACATCACGACCGCCTCGCGCCCGTGCTCGGCGAGCACGTCGGCGAGCGGCGCGATGTTGCCGACGGACTTCGCCATCTTCTCGCCCGTCGCCTGGATCATCCCGTTGTGCACCCACAGGCGCGCGAGCTCGGCGCCGCGCGCCGCGCGCGTCTGCGCGGCCTCGTTCTCGTGGTGCGGGAACAGCAGGTCCGAGCCGCCGCCGTGGATGTCGAGTCCGACGCCGAGCACCTCCTCGGCCATCGCCGAGCACTCGATGTGCCAGCCGGGGCGTCCGGGTCCCCAGGGCGAGTCCCAGAACGTGTCCTCGCCGGGCTTGTGCGCCTTCCACAGCGCGAAGTCGAGCGGGTCCTCCTTGCGCTCGGCGCCCTCGACCCCCTCGCCCTGGTCCATGTCGTCGGGCCGGCGGTTTGAGAGCGCGCCGTACAGCGGGTCCGAGCGCACGCGGAAGTAGACGTCTCCCTGCGCCTCGTAGGCGTGGCCCGAGTCGACGAGCGCGCGGATGTAGTCGACGATCGCGTCCATGCTGTGTGAGGCGAGCGGCTCGTGGTCCGGTCGCCCGAGGCCGAGCGCGTCGGTGTCGGCGCGGTAGTGCGCTGTCATCTCCGCCGCGAGCTCCGCGCTCGCGCGGCCCTGCGCGGCGGCCGCGTCGTAGATCTTGTCGTTGACGTCGGTGACGTTGATGACGAGCGTCACCTCGTAGCCGCAGCGCTGCAGGAAGCGCTTGAGCACGCTGAAGATGACGAAGGGGCGCGCGTTGCCGATGTGGATGCGGCTGTATACCGTCGGCCCGCACGCGTAGATGCCCACGCGCCCCTCCTCGCGCGGCTCGAGGGGAACGACCGCGCCGGACCGGGTGTCGTGAATGCGCAGCTCGTGCACGCGCGGCAACCCTACTGGTGCGCGCCTCGGCGCCGGCGCGGGCGCCCGGCGATCGCGTCCTCGACGTCGCGCTCGCTCAACGACCCCGGCTCGGCGCGATCGGCGGCGACCTCCAGCGCGAGCTCGGTGAGCGCGCAATTCACCGGGGTCGGAACCCCGTACAGGCGCCCGAGCAGCACGATCTCACCGTTGAGGTAGGTCGTCTCGATGCTCCCCGCGCGACGCGCGAGACTCTGCCAGGAGGACCCTCCCGAGCGCTCATGCCCCGCGACCGCCTTCAGCTCCTCGTTGCCCGCGGTGCGCCCGGCGATCTCCTCGCGATCGGCGTACGAGATCCGCGCGGCGGCGTAGCAGCTGAGCGCCTCCGCGCGCGCGGCGCGCACGAGCTCTCCGCCGGGTGCCCCGGGTCCGAGCAGCGCCTCGACGGCGTTCGCGAGGTTGGAGAGCAGCTTTCCGTACTTCCAGCGCATGATCTCGCCATCCGCGCGCGACGCGAAGCCCGCAGCGGACAGCGCTTGCGCGATCTCCTCGGCGCGCGCGTCACAGCCGGACGGAACGCGCCCGAGATCGAGCACGCCGAGCTTCGGCGCGGAGAAGACCTGGATCACGCCGGGCTCGAGCAGCTGTGCGGGCATCCACACGAACATCCCGTAGACGTGTGCGAACCGGCGCAGCGCCAGGCGCTCGTTCTCGACGCCGTTCTGCGCGCACACGACGGACATCCCGTCGGCCCTCCCGGCAAGCAGCTCATCGAGCGCCGCCAGGCTGTGCTGGCCCTTCATCGCCATGAGCACGACGTCGTGCGAGCTCAGGCGAAGCTCGCGTGGTGAGCCAACCACGTCCGTGCGCGAGCGCAACGTGCCCTCGGGGGTCTCGACGCGCAGGCCCCGCCGCAGCGCCTCGAGCTGTGCGCCGCGCGCGATCAGGACCGCCTCGTAACCGGCGCGATCGAGCGCCGCGCCGATCGTGCCGCCGACCGCGCCGGCGCCGTAGATGACGAAGCGCATGCGCGCACTATGCCCGAGCGCGGTGCGCGGCACGCGGCGTGGTCGGATCGGATCGGATCGGATCGCTCGACGCGGCGGGCGCGGGGCGTCAGCGACGTCGTTCGAGGCTGGCGATCGCCAGCGCGGCCACCCCCTCGCGTCGGCCAACGAAGCCGATCCCCTCGCCGGTCGTGAGCTTCACGTTCACGCGCTCGGGCGCCACGCCGAGCGCGCGCGCGAGCGAGTCGCGGATCGCCGCGCGCTGCGGCGCGAGCTTCGGCTGCTCGATCACCAGCGTGCAGTCGACGTTGACGATGCCCAGCCCCGCCTCGGCGATCAGCGCGACGACGGTCTCGAGCAGCGCCATCGAGTCGGCATCGCGCCAGCGCTCGTCGGTGTCGGGAAAGTGCTCGCCGATGTCACCGAGCCCTGCGCCGCCGAGAAGCGCGTCTGTGACCGCGTGCGCGAGCACGTCTGCGTCCGAGTGCCCCGCGAGGCCCTCCTCGTGCTCGATCTCCACGCCCCCGAGCACGAGCCTGCGGCCGGAGACGAGGCGGTGCGAGTCGTAGCCGATGCCGGCGAGCGTCACCGCGGTCCACCCTCGCTGCTGACCGCTGCGATCGGCGCGAGCCGCCGCTCGCGGCGTTCGAAGACGCTGAGCTCTCGCACGCCTGCGGCCGCCAGCGCGGCGAGCGCACGATCGTAGTCGGCGCCGACGTCGTGCGGGCGGTGCGCGTCGCTCGAGAGCGCGATCGGCGCGCCCGCCTGTACGCACAGGCGCAGGAACTCGGCCGCGGGGTACAGCTCGCCCACGGGCTTGCGCAGCCCCGCTGTCGAGACCTCGACGGCGATGCCCGACTCGGCGATGCCCGCAATCGCGAGCTCGTAGAAGCGACCCAGGTCGCCCTGCGGCGCCGGGTGCGCGCGTCCCCAGTACTTGACGAGGTCGGGGTGCGCGAGTATGTCGAACAGCCCGCTGCGTGCGGCGTCGCCGATCGTCGCGAAGTAGCGCTCCCACACCGACTCTGCGCTCTGCCCCGCGCCCCACACGCTGTACTCGTCCATGTCGACGGCGCCGTCGGTTATGAAGTGCACCGAGCCGACCACGAAGTCGAAGTCGCGCGCCGCGAGCAGCTGCGCGGTGCGCTCCTCGGCGCCCGGCACGTAATCCATCTCGATGCCCAGCCGCAGGTCGGTGTGCTCGCGCACAAACGCGCAGTACTCATCGAGGTCGTCGTGCGCGTAGGACTCCCAGAACGGGTGGCGCCACAGCGCGAGCGCCTGCGTGAAGCGGTAGACGTGTTCGGCGACGCCCAGCTCGGCGATGCCGCGCGCGCTCGCCGCCTCGCGGTAGCGGCGGACGTTCTCGAGCGTGTAATGCTCGGCCGCGCTCGCGTCGGTCGCGTCGCTGCGCAGGTGCAGGTGATAGTCGGTGAGCAATCGCGCGCCCGGATTCTGTCAGTCGCCCAGCGCGCCCGCGCCTGCCGGCGGACCCGCCCCGCCGCGCGCGGCCGCGCGCTCGGCGAGTACGAGCTCGGCGATGCGCAGGTCGAGCGAGGTCGTGACCTTGATGTTCTCGGCGCGCGTGTCGACGACGATCACCCGCCCGCCCGCGCGCTCGACTAGCCACGCGTCGTCGGTCGCTTGCGCGAGCACCTCCTCGGGCACGTCGAGCGCGCGCTCGAGCATCGCGCGGCGGAAGACCTGTGGCGTCTGCACGGCCCACAGGCTCGCGCGCTCGAGCGTCTCGCGGACGGCGCGCTCGCGATCGACGCGCTTGACCGTGTCGGTCACGGGAGCGGCCGCGATCGCCGCGTCGGCGCGCTCGTCCGCGCGCAGCGCGCCGATCACGCTCGCGGCGAGCGCGGGCGTGAGCAGCGGCCGCGCGGCGTCGTGCACGAGCACCGTGTCCCCCTCGCCGGCCGCCTGCAGCGCGCGTGCGACGGACCCCGAGCGCGCGTGCGCGCCGTCGACCGCGACGATCTCCGCACGCGCCTCGGGCGCGACCGCCGCCGGCAGCCGCTCGCCGGCGGGCAGCGCGACGACGATCCGCACGACCTCCTCGAGCGGGCAGAGGGCGTCGATCGACCACTGCACGAGTGGTCGTCCCGCGAGCTCGACGAACGCCTTCGGGCGAGTCCCGCCCAGGCGCTCGCCGCGGCCCGCCGCGACGATCAGGGCGACGGTCATCGCGCGCGACGCTTGGCGAGTTGCCCCTCGCGCACGCTCCCGCGGGCTGTTGCCGCCGTGGAGCGTGCGCGAAGGTCTCCTCGCGCTGCTAGTCGGCCCCGGCCCCCGCCAGCTGGCTGTGCGCCGACTCGGCGAGGAGCTCGTCGAGGTAGTTCTCGGCCTCCTCCTCGTCCTTGTCGAGCGCGTACATCAGCTCGGAGGCGAGGATCTTCTTCGTGCGCGTGAACATCTGCTTCTCGCCCGTCGATAGGCCCTTCTCGTTCTCGCGCAGCGAGAGGTTGCGGACGACCTCCGCGAGCTCGTAGATGTCCCCCGTCTTGATCTTGTCGCGGTTGTGCTTGAAGCGGCGGTTCCAGTTCTTTGGCATCTCGGAGACTTCGTCGCGCAGGACGTCGAGGACCTTCTGCACAGTCTCCTCGTCGATCACGCGCCGCAAGCCCGCGAGCGCGGCGTTCTCGGTGGGAACGCGCACCGTCATGTCGTTGTGGAGGATCTTGATCGTGAGGTACTCGCGCCTCTCGCCAAGCATCTCCATCTCTTCCTTCTTGAGCACCTTGCCCGCGCCGTGATGCGGGTAGACAACGTGATCGCCGAGCTCGAATTCGATGCACTCGACCTCTACGCGCTCTTCCTCAGTTACATCAATTAGCGCTGACTCTTGCGTTACTTCCGTCGGAATGGTGTCCTCCTTTTGTCGGGCCACCTGCAGGCGGCGCCTGTTCACGTCTGTAGGTAGCGATCCACGAGGTTGATCTCCTGCAGGCGACGCAGGCCCTCGCGGATGTCCTTCGCCCTGATCTCGCCGACCCCCTCGACACTCTCGAGCGCCGCGTCCGTTGCCGCGAGCAGCTCATCTAGGCTGCCGAACTCGGCGACGATCTGGTTGACGACAAGCTTGGGAAGCCTTGGAATGCGCCCGAGCACGCGGTACCCGCGCGGAGCGACGGGATAGTCGAGCGTGTTGAGCTTGCGGTCGTAGCCGAGCAGCTCGGCGAGGCGCCCGAAGTCGAGCAGGTCCTGGTGCGGGAGCCGCCCGATCTCCTCGAGGCCGGCCGCGAAGCCCTCGTCGGTGTACTCGTAGAGGTAGTCGCGCACGAGCGCCGCCTTCTCGGCGGCGGTTCCGACCGTCGTCTCCTCGAGCTGCATCTCGATCAGGCGTCCCTCGCTCCCGAGCTCGA
>DATBCA010000297.1:0-3107 GCA_036270715.1 Solirubrobacteraceae bacterium | reverse complement strand
CAGCGCGTTTTCACGAGTTGCCCGACCGTCGGCGGGAACGCCATGATCGACGCCGCGAAGATCACCGGGATGACGCCCGCCATGTTCACGCGCAGCGGCAGGTACGTCTGTCCTCCCTCGGTCATGCGCCGCCCGATCACGCGCTTGGCGTACTGCACGGGTATCCGGCGCTGGCCTTCCTGCACGAACACGACGCCAGCAATCACCGCGAGCACGAGGAACGGCATCAGCACCTTGAACACCTGGTCGGTGCTCGTCCACCACGTCTGTACGCCCGCGGGCAGCCGCGCGACGATCGACGCGAAGATCAGCAGCGAAATGCCGTTGCCGATCCCGCGCTGGGTGATCAGCTCGCCGATCCACATCAGCATCACGCACCCCGTCGTCAGGCACACGACGATCAGGAAGATGTGTGGCGCGTCGAACGTGCGAACAACCGATTCGCCCGCTTTCGCCTGCAGCGAGTGGAAGAGGAAGACGTAGCCGATCGACTGTGCGAACGCGAGGCCGACGGTGAGGTAGCGCGTGTACTGCGTGATCCGTGCCTGACCGACCTCGCCTTCGTTGCGAAGCTTCTCGATCGAGGGCACCGCCACGCCGAGCAGCTGCATGATGATCGACGCGGTGATGTACGGCATGATCCCCAGCGCGAAGACCGCGATTCGCGAGAGCCCGCCGCCCGAGAAGAGGTTGAGCAGACCGAGGATGTTCGAGCCGCCGAACTGTTTCTGGATGTTGTTGACCGCGCTCAGGTTGACGCCCGGCACGGGCAGGCGCGACCCCAGGCGGTAGATGAGGAGCATCGCCGCCGTGAACGCGATCTTCTTGCGGATGTCCGCGACCTGGAACGAGCGGAGGATCGTCGTGAGCATTTCTCGAGTCGAGGCTAGTCGATCACGACGCAGGTCCCGCCCGCGGCCTCGATGCGCTCGCGGGCGCTCGCGCTGAACGCGTGCGCGTGCACCGTCAGCGCCTTCGTCAGCTCGCCCTTCGCGAGCACCTTCACAGGGACGCCCTCGCGCGTCGCGAGGCCGCGCCCCCTCATCACGTCGAGCGTGACCTCCGTGCCGGCGTCGAAGCGCGCGTCGAGCGCGGCGAGGTTCACCGGCTGCGTGTGCGTTCGAAACGGCTCGAACGGCATCGACTTCTTCATGTGCGGGCCGCGAAGCTTTCGCATGCGCATGTGGATCGGCATCTGGCCGCCCTCGAACGCGACCTTGCTCTTCGCGCCCGAGCGCGAGCCCGCGCCCTTCTGCCCGCGCCCTGACGTCTTGCCCGTGCCCGAGCCCTCGCCGCGACCCACGCGCTTGCGCGCACGACGGCTGCCGCGCGCCGGCGCGAGGCTGTGCAGGCCGACGCGCGCCGCGTTGCGCTCGCCCGACGGGCTCATCGCTCGCCCTCCCTGACCTCGACGAGGTGGCGCACCGCGTGCACCATCCCGCGCGCCTGCTCGGAGTCCTCGAGCTCGACCCTGTGACCAATTCGCCGCAGGCCGAGCGAGCGCAGCGTATCGATCTGTTTACGGTTCGCGCCGTTGCGCGAGCGCAGCTGCGTGACCACGAGCTTGGCCATCAGGACGGCTCCTCGGAGGCGGCCCCCGCCCCCTCCGGCGCGCCCTCCGCGACGAGCGCCGCCGCATCCGCCGCGCCGTTTGCCTCGCCCGCGCTCTCGCCCGCCTGCGCCCCGCCGGCGTCGGGGGCGGAGGCCTGCACGCCCGTCGCGACTGTGCCGTCGCCCTCTGCGCCGGGCGCGCCGCCGAGGCCGAGGACCTGGTTGACGGACAGCCCGCGCAGCCGGCCGACCTCGTCCGGAGTGCGAAGGCCGCGAAGGCCCGCGACGGTCGCCTTGACGAGGTTGATCGGGTTCTGCGTGCCGAGGCTCTTGGAAAGGATGTCGTGGATGCCCGCGAGCTCGAGCACGGCGCGCACGCCGCCGCCGGCGATCACGCCGGTACCCGGCGCGGCGGGCTTCAGCAGCACGCGGCCCGCCCCGAACACGCCGGTCGTCTGGTGCGTGATGGTCGTGCCGTGCTTGGGCACGCGGAACAGGTTCTTCTTCGCGCGCTCGACGCCCTTCTGGATCGCGAGCGGGACCTCGTTGGCCTTGCCGTAGCCGACGCCGACGACTTCGCGCTCATCGCCGACGACGACGAGCGCCGTGAACGAGAAGCGGCGGCCGCCCTTCACGACCTTCGCGACGCGATTGATCTCGACGACGCGCTCCTGGAGATCCAGGCCGGAGGAGTTGACGGAACGGTCTGCGGTTGGCGACATGCAGGTGCAGAGGGTAGCGGGCGTCCGGCGCCGCGGCGCTAGACGGTGAGACCGCCTTCGCGGATCGCCTCGGCAAACGCGCGCACGTGGCCGTGGTAGCGGTAGCCGCCGCGATCGAACACCGCCTGCTCGACGCCTGCCGCCTTCGCGCGCTCGGCGAGCGCCTGCCCCGCGCGCTTGGTCCGCTCGGGCTTCTTCAGCTCGCGCAGCTCGGGCTCGTACCACTCGACCGCCGCGAGCGTACGCCCGCTGACGTCGTCGATCAGCTGCGCCGACAGCCCGCGGTTGGAGCGGAAGACCGAGATGCGCGGTCGCGCGGGCGTCCCCGAGATCTTCGCGCGCACGCGACGGCGCCGTTTGAGTCGCCGGTCGCCCTTCGTCAGCCTGCTCATGCGCGTGCCCTCATGCGCGCTTGCCGACCTTGCGCTGCACGTACTCGCCCTCGTAGCGGATGCCCTTGCCCTTGTACGGCTCGGGCGGGCGCTGCTTGCGGATGATCGCCGCAGTCTCGCCGACGAGCTGCTTGGAGATGCCTCTGACGACGATCCGCGTGGGCTGCGGAACCTCGAACTCGATTCCGTCGGGAGCGTCGATCGGCACGGGGTGCGAGTAGCCGACCGCGAGCTCGAGGTTCTTGCCCTTGAGCTGCGCGCGGTAGCCCACGCCCTGGATCTCCAGGCGCTTCTCGTAGCCCTCGGTAACGCCTTGGACCATGTTCGCGACGAGCGATCGCGTGAGGCCGTGGAGCGCCCGGTGCTCGCCGCGGTCGGTCGGTCGTTTGACGATCAGCTGCTCGCCGTCCTGCGTGACTTCGATGTCGCGCGGCACTCGCTC
>DATBCA010000296.1:0-3175 GCA_036270715.1 Solirubrobacteraceae bacterium | reverse complement strand
GAGATCAAGCAGGTGTTCACCGCGCCGCCCGACGTGCTGCATCCAGGCGAGGGGGCGCACATCCTCGAACCGGTCGTCGGGCCGAACTCGGTGATCCTCCTCGACGAGGACCCGCACATGCGCCAGCGCAAGCTACTGCTCACGCCTTTCCACGGCGAGAGCATGCAGCGTCTGGCCGGCGTCATGGCCACCCTGGCCGACGCGGAGCTCGAGAGCTGGCCGCTCGAGCGGCCGCTCGCACTGTACCCGCGATTTCAGCGGCTCACGCTGGAGATCATCCTGCGAACGGTCTTCGGCCTCGAGCGCGGCGCTCAGCTCGACGCGCTGCGCGAGCTGCTCACCGAGATCCTCGCGTTCGGCGACAGCCCCATCTCGCTGTTGCCGCCCGTCCAGCGGCTGCTGCGCGGACGCGGACCGCTCGCGGGGTTCGAGCGCGCGAAGGCGCGCGCGGACGAGCTGATCTTCTCGCTCATCGACGAGCGCCGCAGCGCGGGCGAGGCGGGCGAGGACGTGCTCTCGCTGCTGCTTTCCGCGCGCGACGAGGACGGCTCGCCGATGAGTCCGCAGGAGCTGCGCGACGAGCTCGTGACCGCGCTCGTCGCGGGGCACGAGACGACCGCGTCACAGCTCGCGTGGGGGCTCGCCACGCTCGCTCGCGCGCCCGCCGTCCAGGAGCGGCTGCACGCCGAGATCGACGCGGACTCCGACGAGGGATACCTCACGGCGACGATCCAGGAGATCATGCGGCGCAAGCCCGTGCTCCCCAACGCCGAGCCGCGGCTCGTCATCAAGCCGATCGAGGTCGGCGGGATCACCTACGAGCCGGGCGTCGTGTTGTTCGCGTGCGCGTACCTCGTGCAACACGACCCGGCGATCTACGACGATCCGTATGCCTTTCGCCCCGAGCGCTTCCTCGAGAACCCGCCGGGCACGTACACGTGGATTCCCTTCGGCGGCGGACGGCGTCGATGCATAGGTGCGAGCTTCGCGCTGCTCGAGATGAAGATCGTCCTGCGCGCCCTGCTGGAGCGCTTCGACGTACGCCCCGCCGACGGTCCGCCCGAATCCGCGCGCAGGCGCGGGATCGCGCTCAGCCCGTCACGCGGCAGCGTCGTCGTCCTGAGCGCGCGCGCCCCGCAGGCGACGGCGCGCGCGGCCCGCGAGGCGCCGATGCCGGCGGTCGCTTGAGCGCAACCGCCACGTCGATCCGGCGCGCCACGCCGGCGGACGCCGCCGAGCTCACGCCGATGCTCGCGCGCGCGTTCATGGACGATCCCGTCGCGGGCTGGGCGTGCGCGCCCGCGGGGCTGCGACCGCGGATGCTCGAACGCTTCCACGGCGCACGCCTGCGACAGCTGCTCCCCTACGAAGAGGTGTGGACGAACGACTCGCTCGCCTGCGCTGCGCTGTGGGCGCCGCCGAACCATTGGAAGACAACCGTCCGCCAGGATCTCGAGCTCGCGAGCTGCGTGCTGCACCCGCGGCTCCTCCCGCGTCTGCCGTTCGTCGTCGCCGGGCTGCTGGGAATCGAGCGACACCACCCGAGCGATCGCCCGCCGCACTGGTACCTCGCGGTACTGGGCACGGACCCGAGCGCGCAGGGGCAGGGTTTCGCCTCCGCGGTGCTTCAGAGCGTGCTCGAGCTGTGCGACACGGACGGCGTGGGCGCGTATCTCGAGTCCTCGAACGAGCGCAACATCAACTTCTACGCCCGGCACGGGTTCCGCGTGATCGGCGACCTGCAGCTGCCGCGCGGGCCGAAAATGTGGCCGATGTGGCGCGACGCGCGCCCGTAGCTCACGCGCCTTCGGCCGCCGCGCGCACTGGCGCCTCGCCCCAGAGATCCTCCAAGCGGTAGTACTCGCGCGCCTGGGGCGTGAAGATGTGCGCGACGACGTCGAGGTAGTCCATGAGGATCCACTCGGCCCCGGTCGCGCCCTCGACGCGGCGCGGCAGCAGCTCGTGATCGTGCTTGAGCCCTTCGAGAATGCCGTCGTGGATCGCTTTCGTCTGACGGGTCGTGTTCCCCGAGCAGATGATGAAGTAGTCCGTGTAGCCGACCACCTCGCGCAGGTCGAGCACCACGACGCCGATCGCCTTCTTCTCCTGCGCGAGCGCGGCGATCGTCGCGACGAGCTCCTCCGAGCGCATCACCTCGCGGGCCCCGGCTCGCGGTACAGGCGGTGCTCGGCGATATAGCGCGCGACGCGGGGCCCGACGAGCTCCTCGACGTCCTCGCCCCGCGCGGCGCGATCGCGCGCCTGCGAGGAGGAGATGTCGAGCATCGGCGCGCGCAGGAACTCCAGGCGCGCGCCTCCGAGCAGCGGGGCGAGTGCGCGCGTGACGGCCCCTTGGTCCGTCCCTGGCCGGGCGGCCACCGCGACGTCCGCCAGCTCGAACAGCGCCATCGGCTCGCGCCAGGCGGACATCGCGCGCGCGCTGTCGGCGCCCACGATCAGCGTCATTTCGGTGTCCGGGTGCGCTGCGTCGATCGCGCGCAAGGTGTCAACCGTGAAGGACGTGCCCCCGCGCTCGATCTCGAGCGTCCAGACCGACAGCGCGGGCTCGTCCTCCTCGACGAGTAGCCGGCACATCTGCACGCGGTGCCCGGCCCCGGGCTCGGGCTCGTCCGCCTTGTGCGGCGCCGTGTGCGCCGGAATCAAGTGCACCGTCGCGAGACCGAGCTCGTGAGCCGCGCGCCGCGCGAGCGCGAGGTGTCCGAGGTGGGGCGGATTGAACGTCCCGCCGAGGATCCCCACGCGCGCCATGAGGCGATCAAGCGCGAACGTGCCCTTCGCCCTCGATCAGGTACTTCGAGGCACACAGCTCGCGCAGGCCGATCGGCCCGCGCGCGTGGAGCTTCTGCGTCGAGTTGCCGATCTCGGCGCCCATGCCGAACTCGCCACCGTCGGTGAAGCGCGTGGACGCGTTGACGTATACGCACGCCGCGTCGACGCCCACCTGAAATGCCCGCGCCGCGCCGACGTCGCGCGTGACGATCGCCTCGGAGTGGCCGCTGCCATAGCGGGCGATGTGCTCGATCGCATCCTGCGCCGAGTCGACCACGCGCACCGCGAGCGTCAGCGCGAGGTACTCGCTCTCCCAGTCCTCCTCGCTCGCGTGCGCCACGTCGAGACCGCCGCCGAGCTCGCGCGTGCGCTCGTCGCCGCGCAGC
>DATBCA010000295.1:0-12039 GCA_036270715.1 Solirubrobacteraceae bacterium | reverse complement strand
TCGGTTCCGGACCGGCGCTGGGCGAAGCTGGGGGAGCTCAAGCTCGATTAGCGGTTCGCTTCGCCGTGCCGGTCGCGATCGGGGGCGCTCTTCGGGCGCGCGATCGCGACGCGCGCTCCGAGCCGACCCGCCCGCAAACGCCGCGCGGGCGTCCGGGGAGACGCCGCGGAGGGCTGGTAGCCTTGCGCGACGAATGGCGGTCCCCAAGAAAAAGCAATCGCACAGCCGCACGGCGAAGCGCCGCGCGCAGCACAAGATCGGCACGCCGACGCTGAACGCGTGCCCGCGCTGCCACTCGCCACGGCGTCCGCACCGCGTGTGTCCGGTGTGCGGCACGTACGCGGGCCGCGAGATCGTGTCGGCGGACACGCACGGCGAGCACGAGCACGACGAGTCCTGAGGCGGTACCGGCGAGCGCCACGGAGGCGCTCGATGAGGCGGGGGGCGGCGCGGACGAGCGTTCGGTGGTGGCCGTTGACTGCAACGGAGCGGACCTCGGCCCGGGCGAGGTGGCGGAGGGCGCGGCGATAGCGGCGCGGGCAGGTGCGCGCGTGCTGCTGTTCGGCCCGGCGGGCGAGATCGGCGTTGGCGGCGAGGCGATCGAGATGGTGGACGCGCCGGTGTCGATCGCCAAGAGCGCGGACCCGGTGCGCGCCGCGCGCACGACTCCGGAGGCCTCGATCGTGCAGGCGGCGCGCGCGGTGGCGGATGGCCGCGCGCAGGCGCTGGTGTGCGCGGGGGGAACGGGCGCGGCGCTGGCGGCGTGCCTGTTCCACGTCAAACGCTCGCGCGGGATCTATCGTCCGGCGCTCGCGCTGCCGCTGCCGGTGCCGGAGCACCCGGTGACGCTGCTGGACGTCGGGGCGAACGCGACGGCGCGGCGCGAGCACCTGGTGCAGTTCGCGTTCATGGGCGCGGCGCTCTCGCGGACGGTCCTCGGCGTGGAGCGTCCGCGCGTCGGGCTGCTGTCCAACGGCGAGGAGGCGGAGCGCGGCAGCCCGCTGGTGCAGGAGGCGCACGCGGAGCTGCTCGAGCGCACGGCCGATCGCAGCTCGGCCGGCACCGATGCGTTCGAGTTCGTGGGCAACGTCGAGGGCGGCGACGTGGTGGCGGGCGCGGCGGACGTGGTGGTGACGGACGGCTTCACGGGCAACGTCGCGCTGAAGCTGATCGAGGGCACCTCGCAGACGATCCTGCGCGCGATCACGAGCGCGGCGCGCTCGTCGCTGCGCGGGTCGATCGGTGGGGCGCTGCTGCGCGGCGCGCTCGGCTCGTTCCGCGAGGAGATCGACCCGGAGGGCCAGGGAGGCGCGTACCTGCTGGGCCTTCGTCGCCTCGGCGTCGTGCCGCACGGCAGCTTCACGCGCGCGGGGTTCGCGCAGGCGATCCTGCGCGCGCAGCGGGGAGCGCGCGAGGACATAGTCGGCCGCACGGTCAGCGCTCTGGCAGCGGCGGGCGCCTTGCGCGAGGCGCCCGCGTCCGCCGCCGGCGCTAGCCTGCGCGAGTCGACATGACCGAGTACACGCGCGCGCAGGTCTTCGCGCTGATCAGGGCGCACCTCGCCGATGAACTTGACGTCGAGGAGAGCGCGATCGGGGAGGGGACTCGATTCAAGGAGGACCTCGAGGCCGACTCGCTGGACCTGTACACGCTCGTGCAGGAGCTCGAGGACACCTACGGCGTGAGCATGTCCGACGAGCAGGCGGCGCGGATCCTGACGGTCGGGCAGGCGGTCGACTTCGTGCTCGCGCACGAGCCTGCGGAGGCGCGTGTGCGCGGCGATGGGGGAGTTGTTGGAGGGCCGGCTGAGCCGGCTATGGACGGCGAAGTGCAGCTCCCGGGCGAGCGTGAATGAGTGGCGGTGGCGCTGCTGGCCTCGCTACTGGACGAGCTTCCCGAGCAGCTCGAGCGCCAGGCGTTCACGCACGCGTCATGGAGCAGGCGCCGCAGCGAGTCCTACGACCGGCTCGCGTTCCTCGGCGACAGCGTCCTCGGGCTGGCCGTGACGGCGCACCTGTACCCGCTGCTGGAGGCCGACCGCTTCGGCGCGGGGCGGCTCACGAAGATCCGCGCGCAGGCGGTCTCGGGAGTCTCGTGCCGCGCGGTCGCGGAGCGGCTGGGGCTTCCACGGCGTCTGCTCGAGGCGGCGCCGGAGGGGGCGCAGGGGGCGGCGGCGCTGGTGGCGACGGAGCGCGTGCTCGCGTCGGTGCTCGAGGCGGTGATCGGGGCGTGCTACCTGTACGCCGGCTACGAGCGCACCGCGGCGGCTGTGGTGGAGGCGTTCGAGCCGGAGATCGCGCGCGCGTTCGAGAACCCGGTGGACTTCAAGTCCGCACTGCAGGAGCTGCTGGCGCGTCGCGGCGCGGAGGTCAGCTACTCGGTCGAGGCCGAGGACGGCCCGCCTCACGCGCGCGCGTACACGGTGCTGGCGGTGTCGCAGGAACGCGAGCTCGGGCGCGGGCGTGGGGGTTCGAAGAAGCAGGCGGAGCAGGAGGCTGCGCGCGAGGCGCTGGAGAGCATCGAGTGAGGCGCGCGCGATGCACCTGAAGGCGCTGACGATGCGGGGGTTCAAGTCGTTCCCCGACCGCACGCGGCTGGACTTCGGCGCGGGTGTGAGCGTGGTCGTCGGACCGAACGGCTCGGGCAAGTCGAACATCACCGACGCGGTCCTGTGGGCGATGGGAGAGCAGTCGCCGCTGGCGGTGCGCGGGCAGTCGATGCAGGACGTGATCTTCGGCGGTGCGAAGGGCATCCCGGCGCGCAGCGAGGCGGAGGTCGAGCTGCTGCTCGACAACTCGGACGGCGCGGTCGACCTCCCGCTGAGCGAGATCTCCGTGGTGCGCAAGCTGACACGCGCGGGCGAGGGCGAGTACCGCCTGAACGGCGCGCGCTGCCGCCTGTCGGAGGTGATCGAGCTGCTCTCGGACACGGGTCTCGGCAAGGAGACGCATTCGGTGATCTCGCAGGGCCGCGTGGAGGCGATCGTCAACTCGCGGGCGCGCGAGCGGCGCCTGTTGATCGAGGAGGCGGCCGGGCTGGGCAAGCACCGCAAGCGCCGGCGGCGCGCGCAGCTGAAGCTCGAGCGCACGCAGGAGAACCTCGACCGCGCGCTCGACGTCGAGCGCGAGGCGCGCACGCGGCTGCGCCCGCTCAAGCGCCAGGCGGAGGCGGCGCAGCTGCACGAGCGCCTCGAGCACCAGATGCTGCAGGCGCGGCTCGAGCTCACGGCCGACGACTGCCGCGCGCGCGGCGACGAGCTTTCGGCGGCTCACGCGCGCGCGACGGACGCGCGCGCGGCGCGCTCGGAGCACGAGAGCTCGCTGCAGGCGACGGTTGACAGGCGCGCGGCGGCCGAGAAAGCGCTCGCGGACCTGCTCGCGCGCGACGACGCGCACTCCGAGCGCCTGCTGCGCGCGCGCTCGGCGGGAGAGCGAGTCGGCCTGCGCGCCGAACAGGTGACCGCGAGCGTCGAGCTGCTGAGCGCGCGAATCGCCCACGCCGAGCGCGAGCTCGAGGGCGCGGGCGTCCAGGGCGAGGCCGTCCAGGCGAGCGCGCCGGCGGACGACCGATCAGAGATCGGCCAGCAGATCGGCCGGCGGCTGCGCGAGAGCAAGGAGCGTCTGGGCGGGTTGCTGACCGAGCTCGCGGACGTCGAGTCGGCGACGCGGAGCGAGGTCGAGCGCGCGCTCGAGGCGACGAGCGCGGAGCTCCAGCAGAGCAAGGCGCGCGTGGAGGCGGCGGAGGGCGAGTGCGAGCGCGCGGGGGAGGAGCGCTCGCGCGCCGAGCGGCGGCTCGCGGAGGCGCGCGAAGGACGCTCGTGGTCGGGAACGTGGAGCGAGGTGCGACGGGCGATCGAGGCGGGCGTGAGGCGTGCGCTGGGGCTGGCGGGCGAGGACGAGCGCGCGGCGGCGGTGCGCGAGATCGCGGCGGAGGCGGAGGGCATAGCGCGCGCGGCGCTCGACGTGGCGTTCGCGGGCGTTGGCGCGGCGGAGGCCGCGCGCGAGCAGGCGGACGCGGCGCTGAGGGAGCGCGAACGGCGCCGCGACGAGGCGCGCGAGGAGCATCGCCGCGTCCAGTGGCTGATCGAGCAGCGCCAGAACGCGCTCGCGCAGGGACCGCTCGCGGTTCGCAAGGCCGAGCTGGAGGGCGAGCTCGCGGCCGAGCGCCAGCGCGTCGAGCACCTGCAGGCGGCGCACGGCGAGCGCGTCGCGCGCACGGAGCGCCTGCGCGAGCGGCTCGCGCACGACCGGGCGCTCGTGGAGCGCGCGCGGCGGCTGCTCGCCGCGAGCGCCGGCGCGGGGAGCGCGATCGCCGCGTGCGTGGCGCGGCTCGAGGCTCAGCTCGCGGGAGAAGGCGCGGCGGGCGAGAAGGCGGCGGCCGAGCTGCGCGAGTGCGCGGCGGAGGAGGCGCAGATCCACGCGAAGCTGCGCGCCGCCTCGGAGCTGGTGACCGAAGCGGAGGTGCAGGCGCAGCGCGCGCGCGACCAGCTGGCGGAGGTGGAGCTCGAGCGCGCGGACATCGAGCGGCGCTTGGGGATCGACGTCGCCGCGGCCGAGACGGCGGAGGGGGCCGCCAGAGGCCGATCGGAGATCGGCCGGCAGGCGCTCGAGGAGGAGCAGCGGGCATCGCTTCACGCGCGCGTGGAGCGTCTTGCGCGCCGGCGCGAGCAGCTCGGGCCGGTGAACCCGCTGGCAGCGGAGGAGTACCGCGAGGCGGTCGCGCACGTCGAGGAGCTCGAGGGGCGCCGCGAGGACCTCGAGACGGCGCTGCGCGAGTTGCGCTCGCTGATCGCGGACATCGACCGCCAGATCGAGCGCACGTTCAACGAGACCTTCCAGGCGGCGGCGGACAACTTCGAGGAGCTCGTGGGCGACCTGTTCCCGGGCGGCTCGGGTGCGCTGCGGCTGGTGCGAGACGCGCACGAGCCGCGCGCGGTGCTGGGTGGCTCCGCGCCGTCGGCCGGCGAGCTCGAGGACGTGGGCGTGCTCGGGGAGACCCCGCCGCATTCGCCGGAGGCCGCCGGCGAGGACGCGGCGCTCGCGGCGGCCGAGCAGGAGGAAGGCGAGGAGGCGGAGGAGGCGCTCGGCGTCGAGATCGAGATCACGCCCGCGGGCAAGTCGACGCGGCGGTTGTCGCTGCTGTCGGGCGGCGAGAAGTCGATGACGGCGCTTGCGTTCCTGTTCGCGGTCTTCCTCGCGCGCCCGTGCCCGTTCTACATCCTCGACGAGGTCGAGGCTGCGCTCGACGACCTCAACCTCGACCGCTTCCTGACGCTTTTGCGCAGGCACTGCGCGCGCGCCCAGTTCATCGTGATCACGCACCAGAAGCGCACGATGGAGGCGGCGGACGCGCTGTACGGCGTGTCGATGGGCGGCGACGGCGTCTCGAAGGTCATCTCCCGGCGCCTACCCGCGGCGGCGGCCGTGGAGGTCGCCGAGGTCGCCTGACGGGCGCAGCCGCGCTGATATCGTCGCGCGCCGCGTGACCGCCGATTGGAGCGACCTCTTCATCGTCGAGGAGCCGGCGGGCGTGACGCGCACGCGCGGGGAGGACGGCGGCGCGGCGAGCGCGGAGGCGGCCTCGGGTGGCGGCTGGCTCCGGCGCCTGCGCGAGAGCCTGTCGAAGACGCGCGAGGCGCTAGGCGGCGAGATCCAGGCGACGCTCGCTGGGCCGCTCGACGAGCACACGTGGGAGCGCCTCGAGGAGGCGCTGATCATGGCGGACGTGGGCGCGAGCACGACGGCGTCGGTGGTCGCGGCGCTCGAAGCGGACGCGCGCGAGCAGGGGCTCTCGGGAGGCGAGGCGCTGGGCGAGCGGCTGATCGAGCTGCTCGCGGCGCAGATGCGCTCCGGCGAGCGCACGATCGACCTGCGCGCGACGCCGACCGTGATGATGATGGTGGGGGTCAACGGGACGGGCAAGACGACGACCGCGGGGAAGCTCGCCTGGCACCTGCATAGAGAGCTCGGCCGCGAGGTGGTGCTCGCGGCGGCCGACACGTGGCGGGCGGGCGCGAGCGAGCAGCTCGAGGAGTGGGCGCGGCGCGCGGGCTGCGAGATCGTGAGCGGCCGCGAAGGCGCGGACCCGGGCTCGGTGGCGTTCGAGGCCCTCGCGCGCGCGCGCGAGGTGGGCGCCGAGGTGGTGATCGTGGACACGGCGGGACGCCTGCATACGCACGTGAACCTGATGGCGGAGCTCGAAAAGATCCGCCGCGTGCTCGCCCGAGCGCTGCCGGCCGCGCCGCACGAGACGCTCCTGACGCTGGACGCGACGACGGGCCAGAACGGCCTGCGCCAGGCGCAGCAGTTCACGGCGGCGGCCGCGGTGACGGGCGTGGTGATCACGAAGCTCGACGGGACCGCGCGCGGGGGCATCGCGCTGGCGATCGCGCGCGAGCTCGAGCTGCCGGTGAAGCTGATCGGGGTGGGCGAGGCGCTGGAGGACCTGCGCCCATTCGACCCCGACGCGTTCGCACGCGCGCTGATTGCGTGAGCGACCCGCGAGCGCTCTTCGCGCAGCCATAATGTGAAGACGATGTGGGTTGTTTGGATCGTGGCGGCGTGTCTGCTGGGCATCGGCGAGATGCACACCGGTGGCTTCTACCTCGCGCCGTTCGCGGTCGGGGCGGCGCTCGCGACGGTCGTGAGCCTGCTCGGCGTCGGCGCGTTGCTGTCGACGGTCGTGTTCCTCGGGACGTCGGCGATCGTGTTCGCGGCGCTGCGGCCGGTGGCGCACCGTCACCGGCGCCTGCCGCCGCAGATCCGCACGGGGGCGGCGGCGCTGGTGGGCAAGCCCGCGGTGGTGCTCGAGCGGATCGCCAACCACGAGGGCGTCGGCTGCGTGAAGATCGACGGCGAGGTGTGGACGGCGCGCAGCTTCGACGAAGACGAGGTGATCGACGCGGGCGAGCGCGTCGAAGTGGTCGAAATCCGAGGCGCGACGGCGCTGGTGATGCATTGACGGTCTCGCACGCGATGTCAACGAGAAAGGAAGGCGCCGCATGGTCGCGCTGATCGTGGTGATCGTCGTGGTGGTGTTCGCGCTGATCGTCGCCGCGCGCACGATCCGCGTGATCCCGCAGGCGCGGGCGGGCGTGGTCGAGCGCCTGGGGCGCTACAGCCGCACGCTCGAGCCCGGACTGGCGATCGTGACGCCGTTCATCGATCGCGTGCGCCCGCTCGTGGACCTGCGCGAGCAGGTCGTCAACTTCGCGCCGCAGTCGGTGATCACGGAGGACAACGTCGTCGTGGGAATCGAGACGGTGCTCTACTTCACGATCACCGACCCGCGCTCCGCGACGTACGAGATCGCGAACCCGCTGCAGGCGATCGAGCAGTTGACGGTGACGACGCTGCGCAATGTGATCGGCGGACTGACGCTCGAGGCGACGCTGACCGCGCGTGAGAACGTCAACGCCGAGCTGCGCACGGTGCTCGACGAGGCGACGGGCAAGTGGGGGATCCGCATCAACCGCGTGGAGATCAAGTCGGTGGACCCGCCGCCGGACATCAAGACGGCGATGGAGAAGCAGATGCGCGCCGAGCGCGACCGGCGCGCGGCGATCCTCACGGCGGAAGGGGAGAAGCAGTCGCAGATCCTCACGGCCGAGGGCATGAAGCAAGCGGCGGTGCTGACCGCGGAGGGCGAGCGCCAGGCGGCGATCCTGCGCGCGGAGGGCGAAGCGAAGGCGATCGACACGGTGTTCACCGCGATCCACGCGGGCAAACCGACGCGCGACCTGCTGAGCTACGAATACCTGCAGATGCTGCCGCAGCTCGCGGAAGGCGACGCGAACAAGGTGTTCGTGGTGCCGTCGGAGTTCGCGCAGGCGTTCGGCGGCATCGCGGACGCGTTCACGCGCAGCGCCGCGCCGAAGGACGCGCCCGAGGACGGGGACGCGGACGCGGGCAAACGCCTGAACCGGGGCGCGTAGGCGCGACCTGCCGGTTCGCGCGTACGGCGCGCGCGCTTAGAGTCCTAGGAGCACGAGATGTTCGATTCGCTGGCGGAGAAACTGCAGGGCACGCTCTCGCGAGTGCGCGGCCGCGGGACGCTCACCGAGGAGGACATCGAAGGCGCGATGCGCGAGATCCGCCTCGCGCTGCTCGAGGCGGACGTCAACTTCAAGGTCGTCAAGGACCTCGTGGCGACGCTCACGGAGCGCTGCCGGGACGCAGAGATCGCCGGTCGCCTGAACGCTGGCCAGCAGGTCGTGAAGATCGTCGCGGAAGGCCTCGCGGAGCTGATGGGCGGCTCCTCGAGCGAGCTCGAGTTCGCGTCGCACCCGCCGACGGTGATCCTGATGGCGGGCCTTCAGGGGTCGGGCAAGACGACCGCCAGCGCGAAGCTCGCGCGCCATCTGCGCGAGGAGCGTGGATCGTCGGTCGCGCTCGCGGCGTGCGACACGCAGCGCCCGGCGGCGGTCGAGCAGCTGGTGATACTCGGCGAGCGCGCGGGCGTGGAGACCTACGAGCGCGGCACCGAGGGCGACCCGGTGGAGATCGCGCGGTGGGCGCTCGAGCGCGCACGCGACGACGGCAAGGACGTGCTGATCGTCGACACGGCCGGGCGCCTGCACGTGGATGAGGCGCTGATGGACGAGCTGGGGCGTATGCGCGAGGCGCTCGACCCCGACCACGTGCTGTTGGTGGTCGACGCGATGACGGGCCAGGACGCGGTCAACGTCGCGGAGCGATTCGCCGAGGCGGTCGACTTCGACGGGATCGTGATGAGCAAGCTCGACGGCGACGCGCGCGGCGGGGCGGCGCTGTCGGTGAAGGCGCTGAGCGGGCGCCCGATCGTGTTCGCGTCGACGGGCGAGCGACTGGAGCAGTTCGAGCGCTTTTACCCCGACCGCATGGCGCAGCGGATCCTCGGGATGGGCGACGTGACCAGCCTCATCGAGAAGGCCGAGCGCGAGTTCGACGAGGACGAGGCACAGCGCCTGGAGCGAAAGCTGCGCCGCAACGAGTTCGGCCTCGACGACTTCCTCGCGCAGCTGAAGATGGTGCGGCGGATGGGGCCGCTGACGAACCTGCTGTCGATGATCCCGGGCTTCTCGGGCGCGCAGCTCCAGAACGCGCAGATCGACGAGCGCGAGATCGACCGTATCCAGGCGATCGTCCTTTCGATGACTCCCGAAGAGCGCCGCCGCCCGGAGCTGATCAAAGCCAGACGCCGGCTGCGGATCGCGCGCGGATCGGGCACGAGCGTGCAGCAGGTCTCGGCGCTGATCAAGCAGTTCGCGCAGATGCGCGATCTGATGCGCCAGGTGGGCCGCGGCAGGATGCCTGACATCGCCGCGCTGATGCGCGGAGGGCGCTGAGGAATCGAAGATCGGCCAGGGGGCGCGGCGCGTCACCGTCTAAGCTCTTCGGCGCAAAGCAAGAGGACATCCGGCAGAGAGGAAAAAGTGGCGGTAAGGCTCAGGCTCACGCGTGTGGGCGCCAAGAAGGACCCGATCTGGCGCGTGGTCGTCGCCGACCAGCGTTCTCCGCGCGACGGGCGCGTAATCGAGACGATCGGGCATTACAACCCGCAGACGGAGCCGTCGACGATCGTGCTCGACGAGGAGCGCGCGCGCAGCTGGCTGGCGCGCGGCGCGCAGCCGTCGAACACCGTGCGCAGGCTGCTGCGCCTGCGCGGGATCTCGGCGGGCGGCTAGAGGCCTCCAGAGCGCGCGGCGTCGGCGGCGAGCGAGATGAGCGTGCGCGAAGACGACGGCTTCTCGGGCACCGAGGTCCCGCGGCGGCTGCTCGAATACCTCGCCGAAGGCCTCGTCGACGCGCCGGACGAGGTCTCGGTGGCGGAGGTCGAGACCGACTCGGGGACGATCGTGCTCGAGCTGTCGGTCGCGCCGGACGACTATGGCAGGGTGATCGGCCGCGGGGGGCGCACGGCGCACGCGCTGCGCATCGTCGTCAAAGCGGCCGCGACGGGCGAGGGTTGCCACGTGCTCGTCGACATCGTCGACTGACCCCCGGCCGGCGAGCAGGAGCGCGCGGGCGTGGTCGATCGCAGCGTTGAGCTTCGGGCGGGGCGCGTCGGGCGCGCGCACGGCCTCGACGGGAGCTTCTACGTGACGCGCGCGCTGCCGCGCGCGCTGCAGCTCGGAGCAAGCGTGTCGGTGGCGGGCAAAGTCGCGGCGATCGTGCGCCGCGCGGGCACGGACAGCCGCCCGATCGTGCGCCTGGATGGCGTCGCGGACCGCGCGGCGGCGGAGGCGCTGCGCGGCGCGGATATGACAGTCACGGCTGAGCACGCGCCCGAGCTCGCGGATGGCGAATGGTGGGCGCACGAACTGGAGGGCTGCGCGCTGCTCGACGGCGAGCGCGAGATCGGGGTCGTGCGGCGGCTGATCGAGCTGCCCTCGTGCGAGGCGCTCGAGGTGGAGCGTGCGGGCACGCGCGATCGTGTTCTGGTGCCGATGGTCAAAGACGCGATCCGCCGCGTGGACGTCGCGCGGCGCGTGATCGACGTCGACAGCGCGTTCGTCGGGCTCGACGCGGACGCACCCGCAGGGGAGGCGGGCGAGCGTGGAGCTTGACGTCTTCACGCTCTTCCCGGAGTGGTTCGAGTGGTTCCAGTCGCAGCGCCACGTCGCGAACGCCCTCGGGGAAGGCTCGTCGCTGTCGTTCGTCAACTACCGCGACCACACGCCGCTGACGGGCCGCCAGGTCGACGACGCGCCCTTCGGCGGAGGTGCGGGCATGCTGCTGCGCGTGGACGTCGTCGATGCGGCCCTGCGCGCGCGCTATCGCGCCGATCCCGTCGAGCTTCGCCGCGAGCGGCGCATCGTCGCGCTCTCGCCCACGGGGAGGCTGCTCGACGAGCGGCTCGCTCAGGAGCTCGCGGAGGAGCGCGCGCTGACGCTGCTGTGCGGGCGTTACGAGGGCTTCGACGAGCGGGTCGTCGAGCACTTCTGCACGGACGTCATCTCGATCGGGCGCTACGTGCTCTCGGGCGGGGAGCTCGCGGCGATGGTGATCTGCGACGCCGTCCTGCGCAAGCTGCCGGGGGCGCTGGGTGACAGCCGCTCGGCGCTCGAGGAGTCCTTCAGCGCTGCGCTCGACGGCGCGCCCGAGTATCCCCACTACACGCGCCCCGCCGACTACCGCGGCTGGCGCGTGCCCGAGGTGCTGCTCTCGGGCGATCACAGGCGCATCGAGGAGTGGCGCCGCGAGCAGAGCCGCGCGCGCACGCTCGGCGAGCCGCGCGCGCGCTCGGATTGAGCCGCTGGGCGCGCGCTCGCTGCCGTGGAGGCCGCAGCGCGTTCGCTACCATTGCTGACCGCGCGGGCCGCGGGCTGCGCCAGCCATTCGTCCCGGCGCGCGCGAGCCTCCGCTTACGACCATGAGCAGCGTCATCGACACAATCGAGCGCGCGCAGCTGCGCCGCGTCCCCGCGTTCTCGCCCGGAGATCGCGTGAAGGTGCACTTCCAGGTGATCGAGGGAACGCGCCGTCGCGTGCAGGTGTTCGAGGGCGTCGTGATCAAGCGCCAGGGCCACGGCGCGCGCGAGACGTTCACCGTCCGCAAGCAGTCCTTCGGCGTGGGCGTCGAGCGAACCTTTCCCGTGCACTCGCCGAAGATCGAGCGCATCGAGCTCGCCGCGCGCGGCGACGTGCGCCGCGCGAAGCTCTACTACCTGCGCGAGCGTGTCGGCAAGCGCGCGCGTGTGCGCGAGCGCCGGTACACCGGCCCCGAAGAAGCCGTCGTGCCCGGTCTCCTGCACGAGCCCGCCGGCGCGACCGACGCCGAGGGGCTCACCGCTGAGGAGGCCGCGGTCGTGGACGGCGACGCGCCGTCGAGCGAGGACGGCACGCAGGCGCCCGAGGAGCAGGCGCCTGATGCCGCCGCCGAGGGCAGCGCTCGCGAGGCGCCGGAGGCCGCCGCTGGGGGCAGCAGCCCGGAGGAGCAGGCGCCCGAGGCCGCGACGGAGGTCAGCGCCTCCGAGACCAAGGCCGCCGAGGCGCAGCCGCCTACGCAGCCGGAGACGGGCGAGGAGACCGGCGAGGTTGCGGACGAGGGGTCGCAGAGC
>DATBCA010000294.1:0-3598 GCA_036270715.1 Solirubrobacteraceae bacterium | reverse complement strand
GACGAGTACGGAGAGGCGTAGCGGACGCTCGCGGGCCGCGAGGGCCCGCTCGGCCACGCCCCGCTCGCGGGCCGCGAGGGCCCGCTCGGCCACGCCCCGCTTCGCCGGCCCTCGGCGGTGCCGCTCGCGGCCGTTGCACGTAGCATCGCGGCCAAGCTACGAAACGGAGGGCTGTTCGATGAGCGCGACGCCGCACCTTCCCACGCCCGACGAGGGAATCATCCTCACGCACTTCATCGTCTCCGCCGACGTCGAGCGCTCGCGGCGCTTCTACTCAGAGGTGCTCGGCGGGGAGGTCGTGAGGGCCGGCGAACCGTCGTTCGTCGCGCTCGCGAACAGCTGGATAATCATCAACGTCGGCGGCGGGCCGACGGACGACAAGCCGACGGTCACGCTCGACGTGCCGGAGGATCCCGACCGCGTGAGCAGCTTTCTCAACATCCGCGTCGCGGACATCCACGCCGTGTACGCCGAGTGGAGCGCGCGCGGCGCGCAGTTTCTGACACCGCCGAAGCAGCACGCGGCCGAGATCCGCTGCTACATCCGCGATCCCGACGGGCATCTGATCGAGGTGGGGCAGACGACGCGGCGCCTGGACGCCTGAGGGCGCGCGCGCGTGAGTGACAGCTCGCCCAGCACGCCGATGCTGACGGTCGACGTCGTCGTGCTGGCGGGCCCGCGCGCGGCGCCGCGGGTGCTGCTAGTGCAGCGCGGCCGGCCTCCGTTCGCCGGAACCTGGGCCCTGCCCGGCGGCTTCGTCGACGAGGGAGAGCGCGTCGCGCAGGCGGCTCCGCGGGAGCTGTTCGAGGAGACCGGCCTGCGAGCCGGCGAGCTCGAGCTGCTCGGCGTGTACGACACGCCGGGCCGCGATCCGCGCGGCTGGACCGTTTCGATCGTGTACATCGCGCGGCTCGACGAGGAGCAGGCGGTCGCGGGCGCCGACGATGCTCGCGATGCGCGCTGGTTCGCGGTCGACTCGCCGCCGCACCTCGCGTTCGATCACGAGCTGATCCTCGCCGACGCGCTCGCTCGCGCTGGTGCCGCCTAGCGTCCCGTCACGTGGACCTCGCCGACTACACCGCTTGTGACGCATCGGCGCTGCGCGAGCTGATCGCCGGCGGCGTTCTGCACGCCGGCGAGGTTCGCGACGCCGCGCTGCGCGCGATCGCGGCGGTCGACCCGCAGCTGCGCGCGGTCGTCTCCGGTCCCTATGAGGACGCGCCGGAAGCTCGCGACGGACCGCTCGCGGGGGTGCCGTTCGCGGTCAAGGACACGCTGCCCGAGAAGGATCGGCCGCTCGGCTTCGGGAGCCGACTGCTCGAGGGTTACGTGGCGCGGCGCGACGCGACGCTCGCCGAGCGCTTCCGCGACGCGGGGCTGATCTCGCTGGTGCGCACGGCGACGCCGGAGTTCGCGTTCAACACCGACACCGCGCCCGTGAGCCACGGGCCGACGCGCAACCCGTGGAGCCTCACTCGCAGCCCCGGTGGGTCGAGCGGTGGCGCGGCGGCGCTCGTCGCCGCGCGCGCGCTGCCGGTCGCCCACGGAAACGACGGTGGGGGGTCGATCCGGCTTCCCGCCGCGTGGTGCGGCCTCGTCGGCCTGAAGCCCTCGCGCGGGCGCGTGCCGATCGGGCCGGCGGTCGGGGAGGCCGTCGGGGGGTTCGCGCACGAGTTCGCGCTGACGCGAACGGTCCGCGATGCCGCGCTGCTGCTCGACGCCGTCAACGGCCCGGCGCCTGGCGACCGCTACTACGTCGAGCGCCCGCGCGAGCCCTATCGCGCCGCGCTCGACGCGAAGCCGCGGCCGCTGCGCGTCGCGTTCTGCGCGCGCTCGCTCTTCGGCGCGCCGATCGATCCTCAGGTGCGCGCCACCGTCGAGCGCGTAGCGAGCGCGCTCGAGGCGATGCACCACCGCGTGGAGGAGACCCACCCGAAGGTCGACGAGGAGCGCCTGCGCGCGTGCCTGGAGGCCGTCTGGTCGGTCGACCTGGCCGGTCTCGCAGCGGCGTTCGCGCGCATTGGCGGAAGGGAAGCCGGCCCCGACACCGTCGAGGCCGCCTCGTGGGCGTGCATCACGCGCGGCCGCGAGGTGAGCGCGCTCGAGCTCGAGGCCGCGGGCTCGACGGTCAACTCGGTCTCGCGCCGGTGGGGGAGGTTCCTCGAGGAGTACGACCTGTTCGTGTGCGCGACTGCGCCGACGCCCGCGCTCGACTCGGGCGACCCGGACCAGGCCGACGAGCGCTTCGGCACCGCGGGGGCGTGGATCGACGCGCTCTTTGGGTCGGGCCCGTTCACTCCGATCGCCAACCTCACGGGCCAGCCCGCGATCAGCCTGCCGCTCGGCGAGGCGAGCGACGGCATGCCGATCGGGGTCATGCTCACCGCACAGACGCTTCGCGAGGACCTTCTGCTGCAGGTGTCCGCGGCGCTCGAGGCGGCGCTCCCGTGGGACGGGCGCCGGCCCGCGGTCCACGCCGGCTGACGCGGTGCGCGCAGCTCACCGCACGCTTCAGCGGTCGTCCAGCAGGCCGCTCAGGCGTGAGTAGGAGGGGTTGCTCGACAGCGCCTCGCCCGCGATGAGGTGCGGGTGCGTGGCGCGGGCCACGTCGATGATCTCGGGCGCGAGCGATCGTGCGTCGTACGGGCATACGATCGTCGCAGGGGCGCTCGCGAGCGCGAGGTTCAGCAGCGACTCGTACCTGCCCCACGTGCAGACCAGCGGATCTGAAAGGCCCTCCCACACGACCTCCCCGACGATCCGAACCCAGGTGCCTCCGGCGTCAACCGCGCCTTCCACGAACGACTGGTACGCCTCGAGGGTCGACTCCGGTGCGCGATACCAGGTGGAGCGCTCCACGAACTCGACGTCGCCGGCGAGCGGGCCGAGCCGCTCCCGCAGAAGTTCGTTGTTGCGCTCGCTGCTCACCACGAGCGCGCGCTCGCGGCGCTCGATCGCTTCGCCCAGGAACGGCACGATCGACGTACAGAACTCGTCCTCGCTCTCGTACAGCAGCGCCCGGTGCTCGAGCATCGGCGGCACGCTCGCGCGGCCACTGACGAGGTAGTCGACGGACACGCCGAGCGCGGTCGCGAGCGCCGAGAGCGTTGCCGGGCGCAGATTCGTGCGCCGGCCCGACTCCACCTGGGAGACGCCCGCCCAGCTCACTCCGGAATGAAACGCGAGCGCCTCGCGATTCCAGCCGCGGCGTTCGCGCGCCGAGCGAACGCGATCCCCGATCGCGCTTCCCTGCTTGCCGTGATCCTCCGTGTCGCCGGCGGGTGCCACCTTCGTGAGTCTACTCTTAGTGTCACACGGGTGCGTCGATTGACACATCTCTTGCTAGAGTCAATTGACATCCGCTCCAAGAAGTCAGGCCGGATGAGGCACGAATTGGTCATCTGCGAAGCGACGTCACCACGCGAGGAGTCGCTTGCGCGGCGACGAGGGCGGGAACGATGAGCCCGATCCCGAAGAGCTGGCGCTCGCACCTGCGCGGGGGCGCGCGCGCCCACCTGCGCGGCGCGCTGCAGCTCGATGAATCATCGATCCCACTCGAAGCGACCGTCAGCGTCGACCTCGACGGGGAGGATCGGAT
>DATBCA010000293.1:0-2538 GCA_036270715.1 Solirubrobacteraceae bacterium | reverse complement strand
CTCGCGGGTCATGGTCTTCGGATCGGCCGCGCGGCGGAGCGTCGTTAGCGCGCTTCGCGAGCTTCCGCGGGTGTGCGAACGCGCATCCGCTCAAGCGCGCGGGCCGCGCCGGCCGATGAATGAGGGCGATGAACCATGCGCTCAGCGACCCCACGCGCCGGGCCGCGGGACAGCACGTGCGCGCCGCCTCGCAGCGGCTGCGCCTGCGCACGCTCGTGATCCTCGGCGCCATCGCCATCGCCTCCGCCGCGTCGGCGCGCGCGCTCGGCGTCCAGGACGCGACGTTCCTGGCTGTCGAGCTCGTGCTCGCGTTCGCGCTCCTCGGCATCGCCCACTACACCGTTCCGCTCGTCCGCAGGCGCGAGCTCGGCGCGGGCGGCGAGGAATACGTCGGCAAGATCCTCGAGTCGCTCGGCGAGCGCTGGAGCGTAATCCACGACGCGCTCGTCGGCAGCGGCAACATCGACCACATCGTCATCGGCCCCGCGGGCGTGTTCGCGATCGAGACCAAGGCGCGCGCCGGCAACGTGCGCGTGCGCGACGTCCACGGCGCGACGCTGCACCAGGCGCGCGCGCAGCGCAGGGCGCTCGAAGAGATCACGGGCACGTCCGTCGAGCCGCTGCTCGTCTTCAGCCGCGCCTGGGTCGACCGCCCGCTCGCGCGCCGCGGTGGCGTGCGCGTGCTGCCCGCGCGCATGCTCATCAAGCACCTGCGCGCGCGCCCCGCCGTGCTCGAGCCCGCGGACGTCGAGCGCGTGCGCGGTCTCATCGAGACGCGCCTGCGTGCGCATGCCCACAGCCGTCCGACTGCGCGGTCGGTCGCTCCCTGGCGCTAGCGTTCGTTGCAGATGTCGATCGCGCCGTTCAGTCCGCACCCCGCGCCCGCGCCACCAGGCGCCCAGGGCGGCTCGTGGCGCACGCGCCTCGCCGTCGCCAGCGCCACCGTCGGCATCGCCGCGACCCTCCTCGCATACGCCATCTCACCCGGCCTGCGCCACGCCGTCTCGCACGCCGAGCACAGCGTCGGACACGCCGTCAGCCGTGTCTTCGACCGCGATGCCGCCGCCCGCAAGCACGCGCAGAGGGCCACCGCGCACAAATCCGTCGCCGCGCATCGCAAGGGCCCGAGCACGCACGCAAAGGGCAAGTCGCGCTCCCAGCCCGGCACCTCCGCCACCTCGAGCGGCGGCACGACGCGCTATTAGCCGAGGCGCGCGCTACGTTGGCGCGCTGATGGCAGCGCAGAGCACAGCGGCGCCCGAGGATCTGCTCGCGCGCTTCGGCCTGGACGAGTTCCGCCCGGGCCAGCGCGAGGCGGTAAGCGCGGCTCTCGAAGGCAGGGACAGCCTCGTGGTGATGCCGACTGGCGGCGGAAAGTCGCTCTGCTATCAGCTGCCCGCGCTCGCCGGCGACGGGCTCGTGGTCGTCGTAAGCCCGCTGATCGCGCTCATGTCCGACCAGGCCCAGCGACTGCAGCGCGCGGGCGTGAGCGCGACGATGCTCGCGTCGGGGATGGCGGAGGGCCACAACGAGCAGAGCCTGCGCGACATCGAAGCGGGCGCCTGCAGCCTCGTGCTCGCCGCGCCCGAGCGCTTCGCCTCCGCCGCCTTTCGCGCCGCGCTCTCGCACCGCACGGTGTCCCTGTTCGTGGTCGACGAGGCGCACTGCGTCGCCGAGTGGGGGCACGACTTCAGGCCCGACTACCTGCGGCTGGGCGAGGTCATCGAATCGATGCGACGGCCGCCGGTGATGGCCGCGACCGCGACGGCGACGCCGCGCGTCGCGCAGGAGATCGCGCAGCGTCTCGGCCTGCGCGACCCCGTGACCGTGCGCTCGGGATTCGATCGCGCGAACCTCAGCTTCGACGTCGTGAGCGTCGAGGGCAAGGGCGCGCTCGCGCGCAAGTGGGCGGCGCTCATGCACGTGCTCGCAGACGCGCACGCGCGGCCGGCGATCGTCTACGCAGGCACGCGCAGGGACGCCGAGGAGCTCGCCGAGCGGATCGCGCGCGAGGGCATAGTCGCGGTGCCATACCACGCGGGCATGGCGGCGGGTGCGCGCGCGGAGAGCCAGGCGGCGTTCATGCAGGGCGCGGCCGAGGTCGTCGTCGCGACGAACGCCTTCGGCATGGGCGTCGACAAGGCGGACGTGCGCACGGTCGCGCACTGGGCGCTGCCGACGAGCCTCGAGTCCTACTACCAGGAGGCCGGCAGAGGCGGACGCGACGGCGCGCCCGCGCGCGCGTTGCTGCTGGCCGCGCGCGTCGACCTCGGGCGCCTCATCCGTTTCATCACCGAGCGCGAGACCACCGTCGAGGACGTGCGCGCGTTCGTTGGCCGACTGCGCGAGCGCGGGCGCGCGCGCGACGGCGACGAGGCGGAGCGCGACGGCGAGGTCGTTACCGTCGGCCGCGGCGCGCTCGACGACCGCGAGCGCATCCTCCTTTCGATCGCCGAGCGCGCGGGCGCGGTCGAGCTCGCGCCGGCGCCGGCGGGGGAGCTGTCGGTGCACCTCACCGGTCGCGGCAGCCCGCGCAGG
>DATBCA010000292.1:0-4136 GCA_036270715.1 Solirubrobacteraceae bacterium | reverse complement strand
CGCCGAGGTCGTACCGGCCCGCCTGGATCCCGGGGATGATCGCTTCGAAGTTCGCGTTGACGAGGTTCACGTTCAGGCCCATGGCGTTCGCGATCGCCGTGATCAGGTCCGCGTCCATGCCGATGATCGTGTGACCGTCGGGCGCCAGGAACTCGTTCGGCGCGTACTGCGCTTCCATGCCGATGTCGAGGGTGCGCTTCGCTTTGTACTTCGCGGGCACCTGCGCGGTGACGGCAGCGTTGGCACTTACCGATGGCGACGAGCTCGTCGAACTCGTTGTCGAGCTGGATTTGCTCGAGCCACAGCCAGCGACCGCCAGCACGGCGAGGACCGGGATCACCCAGCCGCCAAGCCTTCTCATCGGAACCTCCTAGGTGGTGTTGTCGTTTTGACCTGCGACCGCCGAGGAATGCCCCGAGGAACGACCGGCCAAGCGCGGCAAGTATACGGGCGTGCGCGCCCCTCGATTGGCTCGCGTACGCTGGTCGGATGCGCACCGTCCCGCTCGCGGAGTCGACGGCGCTGCAGGTCGCGCTGCAGCTGGGGCCGCTGGCGCTCGTCGCCGCGTTGTACCTGCGCCGCGCGCGCACGCTCGCGCGCTCGAGGCATCCCGTCCCGCAGTGGCGGCGGGCATCGTTCCTCGGCGGTCTCGCGCTGATCGCCGCCGCGCTCACGGCGCTGGGGAGCGTCAGCGACGAACTGCTCTACGCGCACATGATCGAGCACCTTCTCGTCGGCGACCTGGCCGCGCTGCTGCTCGTGCTCGGCATCACCGGACCGCTGATCGCGCCGGTGCTGCGCATCCGCTTGTTCGAGCGCCTGCGCGCGCTCACGCACCCGGCGGTCGCGTTCCCCCTGTGGGCGGTCGACCTCTACGTGTGGCACCTGCCCGCGCTGTATGAAGCCGGGCTGCGCAACGCGGGCGTGCACGCGCTGCAGCACGCGATGTTCCTCGCCTGCGGCGTGAACATGTGGATGTGCCTGTTCGGGCCGCTGCCGATGCCGAGCTGGTTCGGGAACCTCGGGCGCCTCGTCTACATCGTTGCCGTGCGCCTGACGGGCGCGGTGCTCGGCAACCTGTTCCTGTGGTCGGGCACCGTCTTCTACCCGTTCTACCTGCACGGCGACGCCGCCCACCATCTCTCGCCGCTCGCCGACCAGAACCTCGCGGGCGCGGTGATGATGGTCGAGGGCTCGGTGCTCACGCTATGCCTGTTCTGCTGGCTGTTCCTGCGCGCCGCGCGCGAGAGCGAGGAGCGCCAGGAGCTGCTCGACTACGCGAGCGCGCACGGCCTCGAGCTCAGCGAGACGCGCGCTGCGCGCGCGGTCGCGGCGGGGCGCGGCGAGGACCTGCGGCGGCGTCTGTCCTCACCGGGCGCAGTCGACGCGGCGGCCGTGGAGCCCAGCCGCCGGTCGGTGGGCGATCGCCGCGCAAGCGCGTGAGCAACCGCGAACCCTGCCGGGCGGCCGCGGGCCGGGACTAAGACCTGGGCAGCTGCGCGGGCGAGCGCTCAGCCGCCGGCGACCGCCGGCAGGATCGTCAGCTCGGCGCCGTCCGGCACGGTGGTCGCCAGCCCGTCGAGGAAGCGGATGTCCTCGCCCGCGAGGTACACGTTGACGAACCGCCGCAGCGAGCCGTCGTCGTCGTAGATGCGATCGCGCAACTCGTCGTACTGCGAGAGCAGCCCGTCGAGCACCTCCTGAACCGTCTCGCCGTCGAGCACCGCCTGCGCCGCGCCGCCCGCCGAGGCGCGCAGCTGCGTCGGGATCTTGACGGTGACCGCCATCACTGCGCGAGCGGCGCCGCGACCGCCGACTCGAACGCCTCGACGCTCGCGGGGATCGTGTGCGTGGCGAACGTGCCGCGGACCGCGTCGAGCGTCTTCAGCCCGTCGCCGGTGATCACGAGCACGACGCGCTCATCGGCGTCGATGTCGCCGCGCTCGGCGAGCTTCGCGAGCACCGCCGTGGTGACGCCGCCGGCCGTCTCGGTGAAGATGCCGGTGGTCTGCGCGAGCAGCGCGATGCCCGCGCGGATCTCCTCGTCGCTGACCGCGTCCACCGAGCCCTCGCTGCGGCGCGCGAGGTCGAGCGCGTAGGGGCCGTCGGCGGGGTTGCCGATCGCGAGCGACTTGGCGATCGTGTTCGGCTTGACCGGGCGGCACACGTCTTGACCGGCCGCGAAGGCGTTCGCGACCGGCGCGCAGCCCTCGGCCTGCGCTCCGTTCATGCGCGGGAGCGTCCCGCTCGCGAGCCCCAGGGCGAGCCACTCCTCGAAGCCTCTCGCGATCTTCGTGTACAGCGAACCCGACGCGACCGGCACGACACAGCGGTCGGGCAGCTCCCAACCGAGCTGCTCTGCGATCTCGAACGCGAGCGTCTTGGAGCCCTCGGCGTAGTAGGGGCGCAGGTTGATGTTCACGAACGCCCACTCGCGCTCGGCGCACAGCTCCGTGCACAGGCGGTTGACGTCGTCGTAGGTGCCCTCGACCGCGACCAGCTCGGTGCCGTAGATGCCCGTCGCGAGCACCTTCTGCTCCTCGAGGTCCGCGGGGATGAAGACGTAGGAGGACAGCCCGAGCGCGGCGCCGTGGGCTGCGACGGAGTTCGCGAGGTTGCCCGTCGATGCGCAGGCGATCGTCTCGAAGCCCAGCTCGCGAGCGCGTGTGACCGCCACGGAGACGACGCGGTCCTTGAACGAGTGCGTGGGGTTGGCCGAGTCGTTCTTGACCCACACCTCGCGCAACCCCAGCCGCTCGGCGAGGCGATCCGCGCGCACGAGCGGCGTGCAGCCCGCCGGCAGTCCGGCGCGCGAGGCGAGCCGCCCCGACGGCCCCGGCGGTCCGCCCTGCAAAGGCAGGAAGTCGGCGTAGCGCCAGATGTTCTGCGGGCCGCCCTGTATGCGCCGGCGCAGCTCGCCGACGTCGGCGGCGGGCGGGGTCGAATAGGCGACCTCGAGCGGCCCGAAGCAACGCTCGCACACGTACAGCGCCTGCGGGGGATACTGCGCCTTGCACTCCCTGCACTCCAGGTGACTCACAGCCATTGGGGGCCCTCCGTTCGTCGTTCTTCGCCTGGTCACGGTGTGGCAAAGAGCACGAAGGCCCGCCACACATCTCTCTGGAATTGGCACCTTCCCGCCGTGACGTGCGGTGGTTGCCGGGGCTTCGTAGGGCCAGTCCCTCCACCCCTCTGGATGTGTCCAGCTATGCGCGGCGGAGTCTAGCAACGATCCCGGCGCCGCGTGCAGTAACGCGCGTGCGAACGCGGTGTAACGCAGCTTCGATGACCGCCACGAGTGAGCGCCGCGAGCAGGCTGCACCCGCGCTGCTCGACGTCGAGCCCGCCGAGCACGCGTCCAAGCGGCGCATGCTGATCATCGTCAACCCCTACGCCGCTACGGTCTCCGACCGGCTTCGCCACCTCGTCGTATACGCGCTCCAGGGCCGCTTCGAGGTCGACGCCGTCGACACCGAGGCGCCCGGGCACGCGACCGAGATCTGCCGCGAGGCGGCGCACGAGGGTTACGACGTCGTCGTCGCGTTCGGCGGCGACGGCACGATCAACGAAGCCGCGAACGGCCTGCTCGGTTCGAGCACGCCGCTGTGCTGCCTGCCCGGCGGCACGACGAATGTGTTCGCGCGACTGATCGGGATCCCCGCCGAGCTCGTCGACGCCACCGAGCATCTGCTCGCGATGGCCGACGACTGGCGCCCGCGCAGCGTCGACCTCGGCGTCGTCAACGGGCGCTGCTTCACGTTCGCCTCGGGCCTCGGGCTCGACGCGAGCGTCGTCGAGCGCGTGGACGCGCGCCCGCGCCTGAAGGCGCGCCTCGGTCCGTACTTCTTCACGACCGTCGCCGTCGCGACGTTTGCGCGCCGCTACCTCATCCGCCCGCCGCGCCTCGAGCTGCAGACCGGCGGGCGGACAGTCGACGGCGTAACCGCGATCATCCAGAACGGCTCGCCGTTCACCTACTTTCGCGACCGTCCGATCGAGGTCGCGGAGGGCGCGAGCCTGGACTCGGGCACGCTATCCGCAGCGGTGCTGCGCCGCGCGCGCGTCTTCGACATGCCAACGCTCGCGTGGCGCGCTTTCTCGCGTGGGGCGCGCGTGCTGCGCCACCGCCAGGTCAC
>DATBCA010000291.1:0-3769 GCA_036270715.1 Solirubrobacteraceae bacterium | reverse complement strand
GCGACGAGCTACCGGTGCGGCTGGTCGCGCCCGTGTACACGATCGGCGTCTCGGACGGACAGCTCAACGGCACCGAGCGCATGCGCTACTCGTTGATCGGCCGCGAGCTCGTCAACGAGAGCATCGACCTGCACCTGAACTCCAGCGGCATGGCCGGGCTGGTGGCGGTCGTGGCCTGCGACAAGCCGCCGGTCGGGACTCTCGCCGCGATCCTCGAGCACAACGCGCCCGCCGTGCTGATGTCCGACGGATCGATCAAGCCCGGCGTCGATCCGCAGACAGGCGAACGGATCGATCTCGTCACCGGCTTCCAGTTCGCCGGCGACCCCGACCCCGCCACCCGCACCCGGATCGCGCTGCACGCCTGCCCGGGCCAGGGGAGCTGCGGCGGCATGTTCACCTACAACACGATGCAGGCGTTCATCGCGGTGCTCGGCATGGAGCCGCTGCAGATGGTCGCGCCGCCCTCCGACGACCCGCGCCGGCTGAAAGAGTTCCCGGGGCAGCTCGTCGATTGCCTGGTCGCGATGACCGACGCCGGAATCCGCCCGCGCGACATCGTCACGCCCGCCGCGCTGCGCAACGCGCTGACGGTCGCGATCGCGATGGGCGGATCGACGAACGTCGTGCTGCACAGCGTCGAGATCGGGCGCGCGGCGGGCCTCGACCTGTGGGCCGACGTGCTCAGCCAGAGCGACTTCAACGCGCTCTCGCGGCGGCTGCCCGTGCTCGTGAACATGCGCCCGTTCGGCTTCTACTCCATGGTCGACATCGACGCCAAGGGCGGCCTGCAGGTGATCGTCAAGGAGCTGCTCGACGCCGGACTGCTCGACGGCGAGGCGATCACCTGTACCGGCGAGACGCTCGCGGCGCAGATCCGCCGCCTCGATCCGCCGCCACCCGACGGCGACGTCATCCACCCTGTAGCCAAGCCGTACAAGGACACCGGGGGGCTGCGGCTGCTGCGCGGCAACCTCGCGCCCGAGGGCGGCGCCGTCCTGAAGATCGCCGGTGTGGAGGGCGGGCTCGCAGACGGCGTGTTCCGCGGCCGCGCGCGTGTCTTCAACAGCGAGACCGCGCTCATCGACGCGCTCGAGCACGACCCCGACTCGTTCGCCGACCACGACATGGTCGTGATTCGCTACGAGGGCCCGCGGGGCGCGCCGGGGATGCCCGAGCTGCTCGATCCGACGTCGAGGATCACTGCCCTGTGCCGGCGGCGCGGGATCACGATCGCGCTCATGACCGACGCCCGCTTCTCGGGCGGATCGGTCGGGCTGGTGATCGGTCACGTCGCACCCGAGGCGCTCCTCGGCGGTCCGATCGCCCTGATCGAGGACGGCGATGAGATCGTCGTCGATACCAACGCCGACCGCATGGATTGCGTCGCACTCGACGACGCCGACGAGCACGCGTGGCGCGCGGCCGCGTGGCGTGCGGCGGCGGCCGGCAACGACGGCGTCCACCCGCTCGTGCCCACCGTCTCCAGTCGCGTGCTCACGCGGATGCGCGCCACGGCGAGGCCGGCGCTGGAGGGCGCCGGCATGCGGACAAGCTGAGGCATTCGGCAGGCGCGCGCACCTACGCGGCGAAGAAGTCCGAGATGAGCGCCGAGTCCCCTGAGCTCAGCCCGCGGTGGCGTGACGGGCTCGCGTCGCTCGACGAGGACCTTCAGCGTCGCGACTGCTCCGCGCGTACGCGCCGCGCGTACGCCGCCGACCTCGCGCAGTTCGCCTCCTGGGCCTGCGAGCGCGCGTATGACCCCGCGGACGTCGACGAGAAGGACATCCGCCGCTACGTCGCGCAGCTCTCCGCCACCGGCGCCGCGCCCGCCACGTCCGCGCGCAAGCTAGCCGCCCTGCGTGCGCTGTTTGGGAGCCTGCGAGAGCGCGGAGCGATCGCCCAGAACCCCGCCGACCTCGTCTCCGGCCCCCGCCGCGGCGCCCGCCTGCCGCGCGTGCTCTCCGCGCGCGACGCCGCGCGGCTGCTCGACGCGATCCCCTCCCGCAACCCGCTCGAGCTGCGCGACCGCGCCATCTTCGAGCTCGCCTACGCCTGCGGCCTGCGCGCCGAGGAGATCGTCACGCTGCGCGTCCGCGACATCGACCACGACGGCGAGCAGCTGCGCGTCGAGGGCAAGGGCCGCAAGACCCGCGTCGTGCCCGTCGGCGAGCCCGCCATGGCGGCGCTGCGCGCGTACCTCGAGCGCGCCCGCGGGATCCTCGAGCGCGACCCGCTCAGCGCCGCGGAAGCGGCGTTCCTGTCCAAGACGGGGCGGCCGCTGTCAACCAGCGACATCAGGCGCCGGCTGGCCGTCTGGAGCGCCCGCGCCGGCGCCGCCGGCTCGGGCTCGCTCGATGGCATCTCGCCGCACGCCCTGCGGCACTCGTTCGCCACTCACCTGCTCGATGGTGGCGCCGATCTGCGCTCGATCCAAGAGCTGTTGGGCCATGCCAGCGTTTCCAGCACCCAGATATACACTCGGGTAGAGTCAGCGCGACTACGCAGGGCGTACGCACATAGTCACCCTCGAGCCTGAGGAGGGGGAACGAGCACCTGGAGACGAATGTCAAACCGATCGAGTTACGCGAACTCTGGCGTAGGTACAAGCAGCACGGCGACGCCAAAGTCCGCGAGCGACTCGTCGTCGCATACTCGCCACTCGTCAAGTACGTAGCCGGCCGCACCGCCGCCGGCCTGCCTCCTCACGTCGAGGAGGCCGACCTCATCTCCTACGGCATGGTCGGGCTCATCTCCGCCATCGAGCGTTTCGACCTCTCGCGCGAGATCAAGTTCGAGACGTACGCCATCATGCGCATCAAGGGCGCCATCATCGACGAGCTGCGCGCCATGGACTGGGTGCCGCGCAGCGTCCGCGCCCGCGCACGCGAGCTCGAGCGCGCCAACGCCAAGCTCGAGAACAAGCTCCAGCGCGCCCCCACCGACCAGGAGATCGCCGACGAGGTTGGCATCACGGTCGACGAGCTCAACGACTCCCTGCTCACCATCTCGCACTCCTCCATGGTCGCCCTCGACGAGCTCTGGAGCGTCTCCGACTCGAGCGGCGACCAGGTCTCGCTCATGGACACCATCGAGGACCCCGGCGCGCCTGATCCCGCCCGCGCCCTCGACGTCGGGGACCTCAAGGACCGCATCGCCGAGTCCATCGCCAAGCTTCCCGAGCGCGAGAAGCTCGTCATCGCCCTCTACTACTACGAGAACCTCACCCTCCGCGAGATCGGCGAGGTCCTCGGCGTCACCGAGTCCCGCGTCTCCCAGATGCACACCAAGGCCGTCCTGCGCCTGCGCTCGCGCATGCAGGAGGAGTCCTTCGACGACTGACCCCGCGCGCGCGTGCGCGCACGCTGCGCGGCACCCAGTCCATGGAGCGCAGCTCGTCGATGATGGCGCCCTTGATGCGCATGATCGCGTACGTCTCGAACTTGATCTCGCGCGCGATGTCGAACCGCTCGATCGCGCTGATCAGACCCACCAGACCATAGGAGATCAGGTCGGCCTCCTCCACGTGCGGAGGCAAGCCGGCCGCGGTGCGGCCCGCCACGTACTTGACCAAGGGCGAGTAGGCCACAACCAGCCGCTCGCGTGCGCGTTCGTCGCCGTCAGCCTTGTAGCGTCGCCACAGTTCGCGCAGCTCGATCGCTTTTACGCTCGTCTCCAGGGTCTTCTCCTACTGGTCAGGCCCGCGGGTGACTGCGCGCGTAGGCGCTTCTCAGCCTGGCTGACTCTACCCGAGTGTAAACCTGAGTGG
>DATBCA010000290.1:0-2829 GCA_036270715.1 Solirubrobacteraceae bacterium | reverse complement strand
GCAGTATCCCAAAGCGGGGGTCGTGATCCGCCCGCAAAGGCTTTAGCGCGACGTCGATGCCGCTCGCGACGGGCGCCCCCTTAGATGCATAGCGCGACGCTCGAAAGCCCGCGACCGGGCGCGACTTTGGTGGCCCGCCTCCGCGACGGCGACAGCGCGTCGTGGGCGCGGCTCGCGTTCGCCGCGATGTGCGTGCTCGCGCTCGTCGGGTTCTTCGCGTACCCGACCTATCCCACCTACGACTCGTTCTACGCGCTGCTCTGGGGCCGCGACGTGCTGCACCTGCACCTGCCGGACTTCCACGTCTACCGCGGCCCGACCGAGCACCCGCTCGCGATCGCCTTCGGCGCCTTCTGCTCGCTGTTCGGCCAGGGCGGCGCGCGCTTGATGGTGCTCGGCTCGATCGGCTCCTTCGCCGCGGCCGTCGCGCTCCTGTACCGGCTCGGCCGCCTGTGCTTCGGCCCCGTCGTCGGCCTCGTCGCCGCGCTGCTGCTGCTGAGCCGCTTCTTCCTCGAGAACCTCGCCGCGCAGGGCTATCTCGACATCTCCTACATCGCGCTGATCGTCTGGGCGGTGACGCTCGAGGTGCAGCGGCCGCGCCGCGGCGCGGCCGTGCTCGCGGTGCTCGCGGCAGCCGGACTGCTGCGCCCCGAGGCGTGGGTGCTGAGCGGCGCGTACTGGCTGTGGTGCGCGCTGCCGACGCGCCGCCACCGCCCGTCCGCGGGCGATACCGCGCGGCTGCTCGCGATCGCGCTCGCCGCGCCCGTGCTGTGGGCGCTCGTCGACGCGATCGTCACCGGCAGCCCGACGTACTCGCTGCACTCGACCGCCGGCCTCGCCGCCGAACTCGAACGCACCCAGGGTCTCAGCAACGTCGTCGCGTCGGTGTGGACGTACGGCGTGCGCATCGACAAGCTCCCCGTCCTGCTCGGCGGCATCATCGGCGTGCCGCTCGCGATCTGGCTGTCGCCGCGCCAGGCGCGCGCGCCGCTCGGGGCGCTTGTCGTGCTGCTCGCCGCGTACCTGCTCGAGGGAGCGGCCGGCGCGTCGGTGATCGACCGTTACCTGCTCGGCCCCGCGACGCTGCTGCTGCTGTTCTGCGCCGTCGCGGTCGGCGGCTGGGCGATGCTCGAGCCGCGAACCGCGCTGCGGCGGATATGGATGGGCGGCGCGCTCGCGCTCGTCGTCTTCGGTGTCTGGACAGCGGCGTCGACCCTCAGCCTCACGTCGCTGCGCACGACGCTCGCCTACCACGAGGACTTCCACAAGGGCCTCGCCGCCGCGCTGCACGACCCCGGGGTGAGGCGCGAACTGCGCCGCTGCCCGCTGCTCTCGCTGCCCAACAACAAGCTCATCCCCGACGCGCGTTGGATCCTCAACACGGTCTCGCAGCGCAACATCGTCGCGCGCAGCGAGGCGCGCGCCGACGTGCAGCGCCACTCGCACAAGCTCGAGAACCGCCTGAAGGCCGGGAGCGTCGCCGTGTTCCCGCTCGGGGCGGCGGTGTTCATCGAGGCGATCGTCGACGTCGGCGACGACCCGCACGACCAGGTCCCGCAGGCGGGCTTCAGGCGCGTCTACACCAGTCGCTACTACGCGGTCTATGCCAACTGCCCCTAGCGCGGCGCTGCCCGCGCGCGTGACGCTCGGCGCCCGCGCACACACGCGCGAGCGCGCGGCGCGGCTCGCGTGGGTGGGGCTCGCGGCGGTGCTCGCAGGCGGCCTCGCGCTGAGGCTGTGGGGCGTCAAGCAGGGCCTGCCGTACGCGTTCAACGCGGACGAGGCGGACCACTTCGTGCCGCGCGCCGTGAGCACGTTCGGCGCGAGCCTCAACCCGCACTACTTCGCAAACCCGCCCGCGTTCACCTACCTGCTGCACTGGCTGTTCGCGATCGCCTACGGCGGCGCGTCGGGAGTCAGGCGAACGTTCGCGCTTCACCCCGCGGACGTCTACATCCTCGCGCGCGTCACCGCGGCGGTGCTGGGGACGCTCGCGCTGTGGCTGCTGTACCTCGCGGGCGCGCGGCTGTTCGGGCGCGGGGTCGCGCTGCTCGCGGCGGCGATCGAGGCCGTCGCGTTCCTGCCGGTCTTCTACGCCCACCTCGCGCTCAACGACGTGCCCACGCTCGCGCCGCTGACGCTCTCGCTGCTGGGCACGACGGGCGTGCTCGTCAAGGGCCGCGCGCGCGACTACGCGCTCGCCGGCGCCGGCCTCGGGCTCGCGTGCGCGACCAAGTACACGGCCGGGATCGCGCTCCTGCCGCTGCTCGCCGCGGTGGCGCTGCGCGTGCGCGACGAGCGCGGGGCGCGGCGCACCGACGCGCTGCTCGCGTGCGCGCTCGCGGGCGCGCTAGCGCTCGCGGCATTCGTGCTCGCGAACCCGTACTCGGTGCTCGACTACAGCGACTTCCATCGCGAACTCGCGCGCCAGTCGGCGCTGTCGGCGGAAGGAGGCAAGCTCGGCGCGCCGCGCAACGGCGGCATCTCCTACTACCTGTGGTCGCTCACGTGGGGACTCGGCTGGGTGCCCGCGCTCGCGGCGCTCGGCGGCGCGCTCGCGATCTGGCGGCGGCACCCGCGCATCGGGCTCGTGCTCGTCCCCGCCCCGCTCGCGTTCCTCGTGCTGATGGGCACCCAGGGGCGCTACTTCGGGCGCTGGCTGATGCCGATCCTGCCGCTGCTGTGCCTGCTGGCGGCGTGGTTCGTGGTCGAGCTCTCGCGCATGGTCGCCCGCGCGGCGGAGCAACGTCGGTTGCGAGCGCCGCCGGCGCGCCGCCTCGCACCGGCCGTCCTCGTTCTTCTAATAACGGTCACGCTCGCGCAGGGGCT
>DATBCA010000289.1:0-1553 GCA_036270715.1 Solirubrobacteraceae bacterium | reverse complement strand
GCCCCATCACCGCGATCGACGCCGTCGGCAGCGCGAGGCAGCAGTCGGGTGAGAACGCGGGGCCGGACATCGCGTACAGACCCGCCCCGTACGCCTTGCGCACGATCACGGAGAGCTTCGGCACCGTCGCCTCGCTCACCGCGCTGATCATCTTCGCGCCGTGGCGGATTATGCCGTGGCGCTCGACCGCCGTCCCGATCATGAAGCCGGGAACGTCCGCGAGGAACAGCAGCGGGATGTTGAACGCGTTGCAGGTCCAGATGAAGCGCGCAGCCTTGTCGGCCGAGTCGTTGAAGAGCACGCCGCCCTTGTGCTTGGGCTGGCTCGCCACGATGCCGACGGCCTCGCCGTCCAGGCGCGCGTACGCGACGATCAGCTCCTTCGCCCAGCGCGGGTGGATCTCGAGCAATGAGCCCTCGTCGACGAGCGCGTCGATCAGCAGGAGCATGTCGAACGGCTTGTTCTCGTCGGCCGGGATCAGCGCCGCGATCCCCGCGCCGTCCGCGGACGCGCGCGCCTCGGCGGGCGCTGCCGGGGGCGGGCGCTCCTTCCAGCTCGTCGGCATGTACGAGAGGTAGCGGCGCGCGAGCGCGATCCCCTCCGCGTCGCTCTCGACCAGCTGGTGCCCGCAGCCCGAGACGCCGGTGTGCATCCGGGCGCCGCCCATTTCCTCGAGCGTCACGTGCTCGCCGATCACCATCTCGGCCATCCGCGGCGAGCCGAGGTACATCGAAGCGTTGCCGTCGCGCATGATCACGAGGTCGCAGAACGCCGGAATGTACGCGCCGCCCGCGGCGCTCGGCCCGAACAGCACGCACACCTGCGGCACGACGCCGGACAGCTTGACCTCGTTGTAGAAGATGCGTCCGGCTCCGCGCCGGCCGGGGAACATCTGGACCTGCTCGGTGATGCGCGCGCCGGCCGAGTCGACCAGGTAGACCATCGGCACCTCGAGGCGCAGCGCGCGCTCCTGGATGCGCAGGATCTTCTCGACCGTCTTCGGGCCCCAAGACCCGGCCTTCACGGTCGGGTCGTTGGCCATCAGCGCGACGACGCGGCCGTCGAGGAGTCCGATCCCCGTGACGACGCCGTCGGCGCCGAGTCCGTCCTCGTCCCAGTTGGCGAGCAGCGCTTCCTCGGCGAACGAGCCGTCGTCGAGCAGCAGCGCGACGCGCTCGCGCACCGGCAGCTTGCCCTGCTCGCGCGACTTCTCATGGTGACGCTCGGGACCGCCGGCGAGCGCCCGCGCTCGCGCGGCGTGCGCGTCGCTCACGGAAGCTCCCGCGGCCGGTGCCCGTGCGAGCCGTGGCGGCGCCAATTCCGGCGGCCGCCACCGCGCTCGAGCTCGCGGTGCACGCGCTCGAGGTCCGGATCGGGCCCGTACAGCCGCCATGCGTTCTGCACGAGGTAGAGCACGGGGAAGATCAGCAGGAACGCCGGCCAGAACGCGTCCTGCGCGCCCGAGGCGAGCCAGATCACCGTGCAGATGATGAACGGGCTCAACGAGCCGCCGGTCCGCTGGACCAGGCGCCGGCCGAGCTCCGGCCTGCGCG
>DATBCA010000288.1:0-1803 GCA_036270715.1 Solirubrobacteraceae bacterium | reverse complement strand
ATCGCGCGAGCGCTCGCCGGGCCGCGCGCGGCGGCGGACACAAACGTCCCGCTCCCCTGCCTGGAGTCGATCAAGCCCTCCCCGTCGAGCCGCTGATAGACGGCGCGCACGGTGTTGATGTTGAGGCCCGTCGCGTCGGCGACCTCGCGCAGTCCAGGCAGCCGTTCGCCCGCTCGCGCGCTCCCGTCTTCGATGCGTGCGCGCAGCGCCCAGGCGAGCTGCACGCCGATCGCCACCTCCGCGTCGCGGTCGATCGCGAGCCTCAGATCCTCGGCATTCATGGGCCCAGCGTAACGCGCAAAACCGGATGAAGACACATAGTTCTAGTCAACTAGTAGAATAGTGGTATGGCGGCACCTGCGCCGGAGAGCGCGAGAGCACCCGAGATGGCGCGGGGCCGCGCACGCGTGGCCGGACCCGGCGTCGTTCAGCGAGCGTCGGCCGCGGCCACCGGCGTGCTCGAAGAATTCGGCGACATGATGGTCCTCACCGGCAGGACGCTCTCCTCCGCGATGCGGCCCCCGTACCCCTACGGCGGCGAGCTCGTGTCGCAGTTCCTGTTCGTCCTGCGCCTCGTGTGGTTCCCGCTGCTCGTGACGACGGTCGCCATCTCCTACGGCGCCCCGGGCCTCCAGGCGGGCAACTTCCTCACTCTGTTCGGAGCCCTCGACCGGCTCGGCGGCTTCTTCGTGCTCGCGTCGATACGCGAAATCGGGCCGCTGATCACGGCGATCGTGATGGCCGGCGTGGCGGGCACGTCGATCACAGCCGACCTCGGCGCGCGCAAGATCCGCGAGGAGCTCGACGCGCTGCAGGTGCTCGGCGTCGACCCGGTGAAGAACCTCGTCGTGCCGCGCTTTCTCGCGCTGATGGTCGCGACCGGACTGTTCGACATCTACGCGGTTCTGTTCGGGATCTTCGGCGGCCTCCTCGCGGCGCTCTTCAGCGGTGGAACGGTGGCACCGTTCTGGAACACGCTGTTCGCGAACTCCTCGGTGACCGACCTCTGGGGCTCGGTGCTCAAGTGCACGATATTCGGCGCGATCATCGCGATCGTCTGCTGTTACAAGGGCATGTCCGCCTCGGGCGGCGCGGAGGGCGTCGGTCGCGCGGTGAACGAGGCGGTCGTCATCTCCTTCCTCGCGTTCGGCGCCTTCAACTACGTGTTCACGCAGACGCTGCTCGCGACGCACCCGAACATCCTGGTGATCAAGTGAGCGAATGGCTCGCGTTGCCGCGCGAGTGGCTCATGTCGAGCGGCGAGATCGCGCGCTTCGCCGCGCACGTCGTCGGCGAGGTCTGGAGCCTACGCGTGATGCGGTTCTTCGGCGAGACGCTGCGCCAGGCGGGCATCCTGATCGTGTACTCGACGCTCGTCATCTGGGGGCTCGTCTTCGTTACGGGCCTTGGCACGTGCGGCATCGAGGGGGCGTACTTCACCGAGTCGACCGGCGCGCCGGCGTACGCCGGCGTGTTCTCGGCGTGGTGCAATCTGCGCGAGGCGGTCCCGTACGCGTTCGGCTACATGATGTCGGCGAAGGTCGGCACGGGGATCGTCGCCGAGCTCGGCGCGATGCGCATCTCCGAGGAGATCGACGCGCTCGAGGTGATGGGCGTGAACTCGATCACGTTCCTGTGCGCGACACGTCTGCTCGCCGCGTGGATCGTGCTGCCGTTCATGTACATCGGTGCGATCGGCGTCGCGTTCCTCGCGTCCTACATCGCGATCGTCAAGCAGATCGGCTACGTCTCCTCGGGCGGCTACCTGCTCGTCTTCTGGCAGTTCCAGAACGCGCCGGACCT
>DATBCA010000287.1:0-3102 GCA_036270715.1 Solirubrobacteraceae bacterium | reverse complement strand
TCCTCCAAGAAATCGCTGACTGCGGCGTTGAACGCGTCGGCGGCTTCGATGTTCGCGGCGTGGCCCGCGCCCTCGAGCACGACCTTGCGCGCGCCGGGGATCTTCGCGGACATGTAGTCGGCACCGGCGAGGAAGTTCGTGTCGAGCTCGCCGACGACGACGAGCGTCGGGACGGCGACCTGCGCGAGCGAGTCGATCACGTGCGCGTCTCGCTGGGCCATGACGAGGCGGGCGGTATGCGCGAGACCAGCGACGTCGCGGTGCCCCGCGACCTCGGGGCTCGCCGACAATGCTGCGCTGCCTTCGCGCTCGAGCGCCTCCGCCCTGTCCTCCGCGAACACGTTCCATTGCGCGCGCGGCTCCTCGCGGCGAAAGCCGGGGCCGGTGTCGACGAGGATCAGCCCGGCGACGCGGCGCGGATGACGCGCGTGGAAGGCGAGCGAGAGGTAGCCGCCGAGCGACATCCCGCCGAGCACCGCGTGCGGCGCGCCGAGGACCTCGAGCAGCGCGAGCATGTCCGCGACGCTCTGCTCGACGCCGTACGCGGACGGGTCCGCCGGAGCGTCGCTGCGAGCGTGCCCGCGCATGTCCCAGGTCAGCACCTCGCGGTGGGAGACCAACGCGTCGAGGTTGCGGTCCCACATGCGCCCGCTGGCGGAGAAGCCGTGACTGAGCAGCAGCGGCGGGCGGTCGGTCCGGGTCCCGTGGACGTCGTAGTGGATGCGAACGCCGTCGCGATCGAGGAGCGGCATCCCCTAGATCACCGCCGACCCGCCGGTGATGGCGGGATAGAGCTCGTCGGGACCGGCGGCGACGACAGCCTCGCCGAGCGCCGCCGCCCAGTGCCGCTCGTCGCCGTACTCGTTTCGCCATGCCCACAGCCGCCGGCTGAAGTGGTGCAGGCGGTACTCCTGTGTCATGCCCATCGCGCCGTGCACCTGATGCGCGGCGCGCGTCGCGCTCAACGCCGCGCGCGAGGCGAGCGCCTTGGCGGCGGCGATCTCGAAGGAGCCCGGGCGGTGCGCGGCGCCGTCGACGGCGGCGCCGACGAGCGACGCGTCCTGCGCGATCGAAACGAGATGCGCCTGAACAGCTTGGAAGGCGGCGATCGGGCGCCCGAACTGACGCCGCTCCTGTGCGTAGGCGACGGTCAGCCGCGCCATCGCGGCGAGCGCCCCGGCGATGAGCGCTGCGCGCGTGAGCGCGCCGCGCTCGAGCAGCTCGCACGCGACCGGGCGCACGTCGTGCGGCGCGGCGCGTTCGAAGACGAGCGTGTCGCGCGGCTCCCCCGCGAGGTTCGTGCGGCGCTCGACGCGCGCGGCGGACGCGACCGGCACGACGACGGCCCACGTGTCGACGACGGCGACGATCCGCTCGACGGCGTGGCCCCAGGGAACACGCAGCGCGGCTCCGCTGAGCACGCCGTCCTCGAGGCGCAGATCCCCCGCGGGCGCGACGCTCACGCGCCCCGGCGGAGGCTCCCCGAGGAGCCAGCCTGCGAGCGCGGCCTCGGCGAGCGGCACAGGCGCGGCGTGCTCCCCCGCGACGGTCAGGAGCCCGACGGCGTCCTCGAGCGGCAACTCCGAGAGCGACGCATAGCCCGCTCCGTCGACGGCGTCCCAGACAGCCGAGGACCAACCCTCGGCCTCCGCGGCCTGCACAGCCTCGTACGTGCACACGTCTCCGAGCAGCCGGCGCGCGCCGTCGATCAAGAGCCAGTCGCTCACAGCGCGCTCAATCCTTTCGCGGCGACCGAGCGCAGGATCTCGTTGGTGCCGCCACGGATCGTGTACGACGGCGCGCTCAGGATCGTCTCGAACAGCAGACGCTCGAACAGCGCGTCTTCCTCTCGGAGCGGCTCGAGCGCGACGAGCTCCTGCACGAGCGCGAGCACGTCCTGCTCGAAGCGCGTCGCCATCTCCTTCACGAGCGCGGACTGGACCGCGGGCGCTTCGCCGCTGTCGATCATCCGCGCGACCGACAGCGACAACCGCCGTATCGCCCACCAGCGCGCGACCGCGTCGCCGAGCGCGAGGCGCGCGCGCTCGGAGCCGAGGAGCTCCGCGCGCGTCCGCATCAGCTCCTCGACGAGCAGGTACGTGGACAGCCACCGCTCCGGCCCGCCGCGCTCGTGCGCGAGCTCGGAGGTGTTCTGCGCCCAGCCGCCGCCGATCTCCCCGAGCACGAGCTCGTCCGGCACGAACACGTCGTCGAGCACCACCTCGTTGAACTCATGGTGTCCGGAGAGCACCGGGATCGAGCTGATCGTGAGGCCGTCCGAGCGCAGATCGACGATCAGCTGGCTGAGCCCCGCGTGGCGGTCCTCTGAGGCGTCCTCCGTGCGGCACAGCACGACGAACCAGTCACTCTCGTGCGCGCGGCTCGTCCACACCTTCGTCCCGTTGACGACCCAGCCGCCGTCGACGCGAGTCGCGCGCGTGCGCACCGCGGCGAGGTCGCTGCCGGCCTCCGGCTCGCTCATCCCGATCGCGAACGACAGCTCGCCGCGGCAGATCGCGGGCAGGAAGCGCTGCTTCTGCTCCTCGGTGCCGAAGCGGTTGATAACTGGACCGGTCTGGCGATCGGCGACCCAGTGATGGCCGACCGGCGCGCCCCAGCGCAGCAGCTCCTCGCTCACGACGAACCGATCGACAGCGGAGCGGTCGTGGCCGCCATAGCGAGCCGGCAGCGCCATCCCGAGCCAGCCGCGCTGCGCGAGCTTTTCCGAGAACGCCTGGTCCCGCGGCGCCGCCATTCCCAGCCCTGGCGTGAACGTCCCGCGTGGGAGCTCCGCCGCGAGGAATTCGCGCACCTCCTGCTGGAGCTCGAGCTCCTCGTCGGTCAGGTCGGTGGGCGGGAAGAGCAAGGCCGGCGATTTCGTTCGTGGAGCGCCCGATGCACCTGCCGGATATTGACGATCGGGGCGTTCGGGCGTGGGTCGCGCGTCGCCCGCGAGCGAGTCGTCGTTTAGTCCCTGACCGTCGCGGCGCTCGGACGTTCTACTCGTGCCAGCGCCCCGGCCGCATGACGGAGCGTGCAAGGAAATCGCCAGGGGCGCTGGCCACTTGACTAGCGCAATTTGATGGCGCGGGACGTGCGGCC
>DATBCA010000286.1:0-1819 GCA_036270715.1 Solirubrobacteraceae bacterium | reverse complement strand
GGAGGATGTCGATCGTCGCTCGCGACCGGCGCGGCCAGGCATCGCGCGCCACCTAGACGGGAACCGCACTCGTGCACGTAGATCCATACATCGTTCTTGGCGCGGCCGTCGTCGGCGTCCTCGTGGGGATGACGGGCGCGGGCGGCGGGGCGCTGATGACGCCGATGCTGATCCTGCTGTTCAGCGTGAAACCCTCAACTGCGATCTCCAGCGACCTCGTCGCGGCCGTGTGCATGCGGCCAGTGGGAGCGGTGGTGCACATGCGCCAGAAGACCGTGAACTTCCGGCTCGTCGGGTGGATGGTGCTGGGCTCGGTCCCGATGGCGTTCCTCGGGGCGTATCTGCTTCATCTGTTAGGACACGCCAAGGAAGCGCAGAACAAAATCGAGGTCGTGCTGGGCACAGCCCTGCTGATCGGCGCGGCCGCGATGGTCCTCCGTTACGTGCTCGACCGGCGCGGCGGCCAGACTCGCGCGGGGGTGGTGCACGACATCGCTCCGAAGCCGGTGCGCACGGTCATCATCGGGATGGTCGGCGGCATCGTCGTCGGGATGACGTCCGTCGGCTCGGGCTCGCTGATGATCATCCTGCTGCTGTTCCTGTACCCGATGATCGGCGCGAACCAGCTCGTCGGCACGGACCTCACGCAGGCGGTGCCGCTGACCGGCGCGGCGGCGCTGGGCGCGCTCGCGTTCGGCCACGTCCAGTTCGGCGTGACGATCTCGCTGATCATCGGCAGCGTCCCGGCGGTGCTGATCGGGTCGCTGTTCTCCTCGAGCGCGCCGGACCGTTATGTCAGGCCGGTGATCACGTTCGTGATCGCGGCCTCCGGGCTGAAGTACGTCGGCATCGGGACGGAAACCCTCGGCTGGCTGCTGTGCGCGATGCTGCTCGCGGCCGGTTCGGCATGGCTCGTAATCGCACGCCCCACGCGGCGCCCGGCGTTCCAGGGCAGCGAGGAGCAAGCGACTGTAAGCGCCAACGGCGTGCCGCCGCTTCTGCGCACCGAGGCCCCAGAGGTCGTCGAGTAGCCTCGCCGCCGCGTTGCGCGGGGAGCGGGGAGCGCGGGGAACGCGCTAGACCGGCTCGTCGATGCCGGCGGCGGCAAACGCTTCGGCGAGCTCGGGGAACGTCTGCGCGCGCAGCGCGCGCCCGTCGCGGATCGTCCACACCTGCGCGCTCCGCTGCTCGACCGCGATGCCCGTCTGCTTTCCGCGCGCGGTCAGCCGGACGACCGCGACGACCGAATCTCCCGCTTCCCACATGCGCTCGGCCTCGAAGCGCACGTCTTCCATATCGTCGTCGAACAGCTTGAAGTAGCGGCGAATCCCCTCGTGCCCGCGGTAGGTATCCGGTTCGGCCGAGAACTCGGGAGGCACGACCGTTTCGAACTCCGGGTGCGCGAACGCGAGTATGCGCCGCTCGTCGCCGCTGCTCAGCGCCTCGAACCCCTCCCGCAGGAGCGACATGTTCTCGCCGGGCACGCGTGTCCCGCTCGCGTGGTCAGGCGCTCGCCGCGGTCGCGCCCGCGAGCTCGCGCGCACGCGCGGCGCGGTGCTCGACGCCGAGCTCGTCGAACTCCGTGGCGGCGTCCTCGAGCGCGCGCAGCGCGCGCTCGCGATCGTGATCGAGCCCCCGCTGCCCCAACAGAAGCGCGCAGCGCGCGGACTCGAGCGGCCGGCCGAGCTCTCGATACGACACACGCGCGCGCGCGAGATCGTCGAGGGCGCCGGGGAGCTCGCCGACCATCCCCGAGGCCTCGATCGCGGCGGCTGCGCCCACCGGATAGTGGGCGCGCCCGGCTCGCTCGGTCGCCTCT
>DATBCA010000285.1:0-8762 GCA_036270715.1 Solirubrobacteraceae bacterium | reverse complement strand
GCCGTGCGGGGTGCTTCGCCGTGGGATGCTGACACTTTCGCTGACACCCCCCTGTTTTCGAGCCCTGCTGGTGAGTCGGCCGAAAAGAAAAACCCCGCCTTAGCGGGGTTTTTGCCGAGTGCCGGAGGAGGGACTCGAACCCCCGACACGCGGATTATGATTCCGCTGCTCTAACCGACTGAGCTACTCCGGCGGGAGAGAGCAGTTTAGCCTCGGCCCGCCGCGCGGAATAGCCTTCGCCGGTCAGATGTCGCAGCCGACGCTCCTCGCCGTGCCCAACGTATCCGAGGGCCGCGACGCCCATCTCGTGGACGCGCTCGCGGACGCGTTCACGGGGGCGGGCCGGCTGCGGCTCCTCGACGTTCACTACGACGGCGATCACCACCGGTCGGTGTTCACGCTCGCGGGGCCGCAGGGATCGCTCGCCGACGCGGTGCTCGCGGGTGCGCGCGTGGCGGTGGAGTCGATCGACGTGGTGCGCGAGGCGGCGGCCGGCGAGGCGCCGGGGCAGCACCCGCACGTCGGCGCGCTGGACGTCGTCCCCGTCGTCTACCTCGACGAGCGGAGCCGCGGCGCCGCGTGTGCGGAAGCGCTCGTCGTCGCGGATCGCATCGCCGAGGAGCTCGGCGTGCCGGTGTTTCTCTACGGCGAGCTGTCGGGCGCCGGACCCGATGGCTCCGGGCGCACGCGCGCGGAGCTGCGGCGCGGTGGCGTCAGGGGGCTGTTGAGGAGGATGGCCGCCGAAGGCGGCGAGCGGGACGCGCTCTCGCCGGACTTCGGCCCCCCGCGATTGCACCCGACTGCGGGCGCCACGCTGGTCGCCGCGCGCCCACCGCTCGTCGCGTTCAACCTGGCGCTCGCGCCGCAAGCGGGGATCGAGCGCGCGCGCGCGATCGCCGCGGACATCCGCGAGGGGGGCGTCGCCGGCCTGCCGGGCGTGCGCGCGATCGCGATCGCGCTCAGCGGCGGCGTCGCGCAGGTGTCGGTGAACGTCGAGCGCGCGCTCGAGATGCCGCTCGCGGTCGTCGTCGAGGCCGTACGCGCGCGCGCGCCACTCGCCGGCGCGGAGCTCGTCGGACTCGCGCCCGCGGCCGCGCTCGAGGGGTTTCCCGCGGACGTCCCGCTCGCCGGCTTCGACCCCGAGCGCCACGTGATCGAGAACGCACTACGCTCCATCTATGGCCCAGGCGAGGCGAACGCGCAGGACGACCAAGCACCGCGGTAACGCCGCGGGCGTCGTCGAGGTGCGCGGCCGCACGGGGCGCAAGCCCACGGCCGCGGAGAAGGGCGCAAAGCCCTCTCGCGCCAGCGCGCGTGCCCAGCGGGTCGACCGGCGCGACCGCCCGCCGACGTGGCGCTCGGCCTTTTACCGCGCGATGGTCGCCGCCGTCATCCTGCTCGTCGTCGCGCTGCTGCTGCTCAAGAACGCCGCGACCGCCGCCGCGTACTTCCCGATCGCGATCCTGCTGTACACGCCCGTGAGCTACTACACCGATCTGTGGATGTACCGCCGCCGCCAGCGCCGCAAGGCGCAGGGGGTTTCCGAGCGCAAGCGGGCGGCGCAATGAGCGCCGTCGACGTGCGCTCGTTCACCGTCGGACCGGTCGCCGAGAACAGCTACATCCTCACCGCCGCCGCGCCCGCCGGCGCCGTGCAGGCCGCCACCCCGGCACTGATCGTCGATCCCGGCGACGAGCCCGAGAGGCTTCTCGCGGCGCTCGACTCGCTCGGCGTGACGCTCGAGGCGATCCTCATCACGCACTGCCACTTCGACCACATCGGCGCCGTGGCACCTGTGGCGAAAGCGACCGGCGCGCCGGTCTACTGCCCGGGCATCGAGCAGCCCGTGCTCGCGGACGTGATGCGCTGGGTGCCCCCGGGCTTCGGGCCGTTCGAGAGCTACGAGGCGGACCACACGCTGGCCGGCGGCGAGCGCCTGAGCATCGCCGGGCTCGACCTGGACGTTCTGTTCACCCCCGGACACAGCCCCGGGCACCTCACGTACGCGATCTCTGCCGGCGCCGCCCCGGTGCTGCTGTCGGGCGACGTGCTCTTCCAGGGATCGGTCGGGCGGGTGGACCTGCCGGGCGGCGACTGGCCGACGCTCGAGCGCTCGATCGGCGGCCTCCTCGACGCGTTCCCCGAGGACACCGTCGTCTACCCCGGACACATGGGCGTCACGTCGCTCGGGCGCGAGCGCCTGACGAACCCCTTCCTGCGCGAGCTCGCGCTCTCGAAGGCCTCCGCACGGGGCGCCGGCTAGAGCGAGCAGGTGAGCGCGCGCTCGAAGATCAAAGCGCCCCGCGGCACATTCGACGTCCTCGGCGAGCAGGCGCAGGCGCGCACCGCGCTCGAGGCGCGGGCGCGCTCGATCCTCGAGAGCGCGGGCTACGAACGCATCGAGACGCCCACGTTCGAGGCCACCGAGCTGTTCGCGCGCGGAGTCGGCGAGTCGACCGACATCGTCACGAAGGAGATGTTCACGTTCACCGATGCCGGCGGGCGCTCGCTCACGCTGCGGCCCGAGGGCACCGCGCCGGTGTGCCGGGCATACGTCGAGCACGGCATGCACAAGCGCCGTCAGCCCGTCAAGCTCTGGTACCTCTCGAGCTTCTTCCGCCACGAGCGCGCGCAGGCCGGCCGCTACCGGCAGTTCTGGCAGGTCGGCGCTGAGGCTCTCGGGTCGGACGACCCCGCCGTGGACGCCGAGCTGATCGTCCTGCTCGCGTCGCTGCTCAAGGACGTCGGCGTGCGGGAGGTCGGCCTGCGCCTGTCGACGCTCGGCACCCCCGAGCGCCGCAGCGAGTACCGCGAGCTGCTCGGCGCGCACCTGCGCGAGAACGAGGCGAGCCTCTCCGAGGACGTGCGCGCGCGCATCGCATCGAACCCCCTGCGCGCGTTCGACTCCGAGCACGAGGGCACGAGGCACGTGGTCGCGACCGCGCCGCTGCTCATCGACCACCTCGACGCCGACGACCTCGATCACTTCGCCTCCGTCCGCGAGCTGCTCGACGAGGCCGGGCTGCCGTACACCGTCGACCCGACGCTCGTGCGCGGGCTGGACTACTACACGCGCACCGTCTTCGAGTTCACCTCCGCCGCGCTCGGCGCGCAGAGCGGCGTCGCGGGCGGCGGGCGCTACGACCGCCTCGTCGAGCAGCTCGGCGGACCGGCGACGCCGGGGGTCGGATTCGCCGCGGGCATCGAGCGGATGCTCCTCGCTCGCGCCGGCGCGGGCGCCGAGCTCGACACCGGCCCCGCGCAGCGAGGTGAGCGCCCGCTCGACCTGTTCATCGTGCGCGCCGACGGCGCGCACGAGCTGCGCCGCGCGGCCTTCGCGCTGCTCACCGAAGCCCGCTCGGCCGGCCTCGGCGCCCAGATGGAGCTCGCCGGGCGCAGCGTCAAGGGCGCGCTCGGCCAGGCGGACGCTCTCGGCGCGCGGTTCGTCGCGATCGTCGAGAACGAGGGGAGCGCGCTGCGCGACATGCAGGACGGCGGCCAGGAGGAGATCCCCACCGACACCGTCACGCACACCGTGCTCGCGCGCCTGCGCACGCTGTAGCGGCGGCTGAGCCGGCGTCGCCGAGGCGCTCGCGCGTGCTGGAAGCGTCCAGGCGATCTTGCGATGTTCAACTCTGACGCTCGGGTTGCCGAAAAGGGGAGCAATGACCCATCTTTCGCGGCCCCTCCAAGTCGCGCTGGCTGCGGCAGGCCTCCTCGTGGTCGTCTGGTTCGTCGCGCTGCGCGGGAACTCAAGCAGCTCCGAACCGACGGCTACGACGTCCTCCCACGCCGCATCCTCGTCCTCCTCCGGCGGCTCCAGCGGCGGCTCCTCGGCGGGCTCGGGCGGCGTCTACCACGGCTCCGCCCCCGGCGTCGAAGGCCTCACGCGCGACATCCAGAAGGCGCGCGGCGCCGCCGCGCAGTCCGGGCAGAACGCCGCCCAGCTGCAGCAGAAGGCCGCGCAGGCCTCCGGCGAAGGCAACGCTTCTAAAACCGGCGGAACCGCGTCGAGCGCGGCGAGCGCAACGCACAGCTCGAGCGCCTCTGCCGTGACGAAGGCTCCAGCCACCACGCGTCCGAGCACGACCACGCACAAGAGCACGCACGCCGCAAACGCGACCTCGGGACAGACCTGGGTCGAACACGAGCTCGGACACAAGGTGACCGTCGCCCTGCTCTTCTACACCCCGCGCTCGTACGACGACTCGCGCACCCGTCGCGAGCTCGAACGGCTGATCGGCGAAGAGCGCGGCAGCCACACGAAGCTCGCCCTGCGCGTCGCTGCGGCCAACCAGGTCGGGACGTATGGCGCGTTCACGCGCGTCGCGTCGGTCTATCAGACGCCCACGCTGCTGATCGTGACGCCGACCGGGGAAGTCAAGCCGCAGATCACCGGGCTAACCGACGCGTTCGCGATCGAGCAGGAGATCGACGAAAAGACGCAGCCGTAGGCCGCGCGCAGCCTAGAATCTGACCGCGTGGGCGCGGACGGCGAAGCTCTCGACGAGCATCTCCAGCGGCCGCGCGGGCGCGGCCATACGCCCGCGCAAGCATTCACGGGCGCGGCCGGCGGCGCGAACTGCGGCGACCTCGTCCGCGTGTCGCTCGCGATCGACGCCGCGAGCGCCGACGGGCGCATCCTCGACGCGGGCTTCGACGCGCACGGCTGCGGCGCGACGCTCGCCGCGGGCAGCGCTGTCGTCGCGCTGCTGCGCGATGCGACGCTGCTCGACGCCGCGCGCATCGGCGCGGCCGAGATCGCGCACGAGCTCGGCGGGCTGAGTGCGCCGAAGCGACACGCCGCGGAGCTCGCGTCCGACGCTCTTGCGCGCGCGCTCGGCCAAGCTGCGCGCGGGCGCGCGTCGCTCGCGCGCGCTCCAGGGCGCACGCTCGTCGCCATGAGCGGCGGCGTCGACAGCGCGGTCGCCGCGCTGCTGATCGCCCGCGAGGGCGCGCAGGCGGTCGCGGTGACGCTCGAGCTGTGGTCCGATCCGCAGAACGACGGCGATCTCAGCTGCTGCTCCGCGCAGGCCGTCCGGCGCGCGCGCGCGCTCGCGCACGCGCTCGGCCTTCCGCACGTCTCGATCGACCTGCGCGCGGAGTTCCGCGCCGGCGTCGTCGACCCGTGGCTCGCCGAGCACGCGGCCGGCGAGACGCCGAACCCGTGCGTGCGCTGCAACGGCAGCGTGCGGCTCGACGCGATGCTCGAGCTCGCCGAGCGCCTCGGCTGCGAGACGCTCGCCACCGGTCACTACGCGCGCGTCGAGAAATCAAGCGGCGAGCCGCCGCTCCTGAGAGTCGCCGCCGACGAGCGCAAGGACCAGAGCTACGTGCTCGCCGCGCTCGCGCCGGCGTCGCTGGCGCGCATGCGCTTCCCGCTCGGAGAGCTGCAGAAGCCGCAGGTGCGCGAGCTCGCGCTCCGCGACGGCCTCGAGGTAGGCGCGCGCAGGGACTCTCAGGACCTGTGCTTCCTGGCGGGCACGCGCGCGAGCGCGTTCCTCGAGCGCCACGGCTCACTCGCACCCACGCCGGGCCCGATCGTCGACCGCGACGGGCGCCTGCTCGGCGAGCACGCCGGCGTGCACACCGTCACGGTCGGCCAGCGCCGCGGACTCGCGATCGCCGCGCGCGAGCCGCTGTACGTGCTCGCCTCCGACGCGCGCTCGAACACCGTCACGGTCGGGCCGCGCGAGGCGCTGCGCGCACGCGACGTTCGCGTGCGCGAGCTCGTGCTCCACCGCGACGGAGCGCGCGTCGACGGCGTGCGCGTGCGCTCGCACGGGCGCACCTTCCCCTGCCGGCTCGCATCGCGCCTGCCCGCCGGGCGTCACGCGGGCGCGCTGATCGCGCTGGACGCCGACGCCGAGCGCACCGCCGCGGGTCAGCTCGCGTGCCTCTACGCCGGCGATCTCGTCGTCGGCCACGGGACCGTCTGCGCCTGAATCTCTCGCCCGCCTAAGATCGTGCGGGCATGATGGGGACAGACGAGATCCGCGAGCGCTACCTCGCGTTCTTCGAGGAGCGCGGGCACCTGCGCATCCCCTCGGGCTCGCTCGTGCCCTCCGCGCACGATCCGTCGGCGCTGTTCACGGTCGCGGGCATGCACCCGCTGAAGCCGTACTTCCTCGGCCAGGAGCAGCCGCCAGCGCTGCGTCTCACCGACTGCCAGAAGGTCTTCCGCACGGTCGACATCGACAACGTCGGCTCGACGCCCAGCCACCTCACCTTCTTCGAGATGCTCGGCAACTTCGCGTTCGGCGACTACTTCAAGCGCGAGGCCATCCGCTTCGCGTGGGAGCTCTCGCTCGAGGTCTTCGGCTTTGCGCCGCAGGACATCTGGGTGACCGTCTTCGAAGGCGACGACGCGCTCGGGATCGGCCCCGACGAGGAAGCGATCGAACACTGGCTCGAGATCGGCGTCCCGCGCGAGCGGATCGTGCTGTGCGCGCGCTCGGAGAACTTCTGGCAGGCTGGCCCGACGGGGCCCTGCGGGCCGTGCTCGGAGCTGTACATCGACCGCGGCTCCGGCGCCGGCGCCGAGGGCGAGCTGCCGGGGGGCGAAGGGGAGCGCTTCCTCGAGTACTGGAACCTCGTGTTCATGCAGTACGACCTCATTGCCGAGGACGGCCGCGAACGGCTCGAGGAGCTACCCGCGCAGAACATCGACACCGGGCTCGGGCTCAACCGCATGGCCGCGATCATGCAGGACGTCGGCTCGGTGTTCGAAACCGACCAGTTCAAGCCGCTCGTCGCGCTCGGCGAAGAGCTGTCGGGGACGCGCTACGGGGATAGTCACGAGGTCGACCGCGCGCTGCGCATCCTGTCCGACCATTCACGCGCGATGACGTTCCTGATCGCCGACGGAGTCGTCCCGTCCAACGAAGACCGCGGCTACGTCCTGCGCCGCGTCATGCGCAGGGCGATCCTGCAGGGAAAAAACCTCGAACTCGAGCCCGGCTTCCTGCTGCGCTACGCCGAGCGCGTGCGCGAGGTGATGGGCGGCTACTACCCCGAGCTGCACGCCAACCGGGACGCGATCTCGACCTGGGTCGCGTCCGAGGAGGAGGCGTTCGGGCGTACGCTCGCGCAGGGGATGGCGACGCTCTCGCTGTTCATCGAGCAGGCGCGCGACGCCGGGCGCTCGACCGTTCCCGCGATCGAGGTCTTCCGCCTGCACGACACGTTCGGCTTCCCGCGCGAGGTCACCGAGGAGCTGCTCTCCGCGCAGGGCCTCGAGATCGAGGGGGACGTCGAACCGTTGATGGAGGAGCAGCGCGAGCGCAGCCGCGCGGTCGCCGCGCGCGGGGAGCGCGACGGGGCGGGCGCGCGTCCGGGCGACGAGCGCGCGGCGGCCGCGTCGTTCGCCGGCTCGAGCGGCTTTCGCACCGAGTTCACCGGCTATCAGACCGAGCGCCAGCACACGACCGTCGGCGCCGTCGCGCTCCAGGACGGGCGCTACCTCGTAAAGCTCGCCGAGTCACCCTTCTACGCCGCCGGCGGCGGCCAGATCGCCGACGCCGGCACGATCGAATGCGAGCACGGCGACTGCCGCGCGCGCGTCGAGGACGTGTTCCGCCTCGGCGACGACCAGGCCCTCGCCGTGACGCTCGAGCGCGGCACGCTCGAGGTCGGCGAGCCGGTGATCGCCGCCGTCGACCACCTCGCGCGGCACGCCACCGAGTGCAACCACACCGCCACGCACCTGCTGCAGGCCGCGCTGCGCTCGCGCCTGGGCCCGCACGTGCGCCAGGCCGGCTCCTACGTGGGCCCCGACAAGCTGCGCTTCGACTTCAGCCACGGCCGCGCGCTGAGCGCCGACGAGCTCGCCGGCGTCGAGGACCTCGTCAACGACTGGATCGCGCGCAACGACCCCGTGCGCGCGATCACGACGACGCTCGAGGAGGCGCGCCGGCTCGGCGCGATGGCGCTGTTCGGCGAGAAGTACGGCGACGTCGTGCGGATGGTCGAGGTCGGCGACGGCTCGTTCAGCCGCGAGCTGTGCGGCGGCACTCACGTCCGTTCGACCGCCGAGATCGGCCTGTTCAAGATCACCCACGAGACCTCGAGCGCCGCGAACGTCCGCCGGATCGAGGCGGTCACCGGGCCGGTCGCGGTCGGCCTGCTGATCGCCCACGACCGGGCGCTCGACGAGGCGGCGCAGAGCCTGCGGGTCCCGCCCGCGCGGGTCGCGGACGCGGTCGCCGAGTTGCGCGGCCGCGTCAAGCAGCTCGAGCGGGCGGTCAGGGAGGGCGGCGCCGCGGCTCCGGGCGTCGATCTCGACGCACTGGTCGCGGGCGCGGCCGAGGTCGACGGCGCACGGGTCGTGGCGACCGGCGTCGACGGAGTCACCGGTCAGGCGCTCCAGGAGCTCGCCGACAAGATCAAGGCGAAGCTCGGCGACAGCGCGGTCGTGCTCGGCAGCGCCGGCACCGGCAAGCTCGAGCTGGTCGCGACCGTCTCGCCGGCGCTCGTCGCGCGCGGCGTCAAGGCGGGTGCGATCGTCAAGGCGGCGGCCACCGCCGTGGGCGGTGGCGGTGGCGGCCGCGATACGTTCGCGCGGGCCGGCGGCGGCGAGCCGGGCCGGCTCCCGGATGCGATCGCCGTCGCCCGCGCGGCAATCGAGGCCGCGCTCGGCGCCTGAGGGCCCGGCGGTCGGGATGCGCGTGCTCGCGCTCGACTACGGCAGCGCCCGCTGCGGTTGCGCGGTCAGCGACCCGACCGGGGTGCTGGCCAGCCCGGTCGGGGTCGTCGCGCGGCCG
>DATBCA010000284.1:0-2961 GCA_036270715.1 Solirubrobacteraceae bacterium | reverse complement strand
CCGCCCTCGCGCTGGGCTTCGGCAACGACACCTCATGGCGAGCGAGCCGCCCGCGGACGCAGTGCACGAGCACGAGTTCACAGAGCACGCATTCCGCCGTCGGCAGCGCCGTGCAGTACTTCTGCCTCTACCAGACCGCGCGCCTGACCTACAGCGCGACGCTGATCTCCACGCCGTAGCCCCTCGCGCGCGCCGCACACCCGCGCACACGCGCGCCACCCCGATCGACAGTCAAACGGTTCGACGGCCCGGCGGTCGGACAGCCGGCGCCCGACGCGCTCGGCGCCCGCGCGCGCGGGCGCTATTTACCTTCGGGCGCGCTCGCGCCGCCGGAGGGGCTCGAGCCGGCTTCGGATTTCGATTCTTTTGGTTTTTCTTCGGCGGCGGCTCCGCCCGAGGGGGTGGCTTCGCCGGAGCCTTTGCTCGTCGCTTCGGCGGGCGTTTCGCCTTTCGATTCGCTCGCTGCGCCTGAGCCTTCGGCGGACGACGTGGAGGAGGAAGTCGATTTGGCGGTCGTGGTGCTCGTCGTCGAGGTCGCCGAGGACGCCGCCTTTTCGGCGGCGGTGTCGTTCGGCGGAACGATGTCGGGCGTGCTCTTGGGAATCACGTCGGAGGAGCTCGAGCTGCCTCCACAGCCGCCGAGCGCGACGCCGGCGGCGAGCGCGACCGTGAGGGCGAGCGCCGCGCGCGCTCTCAACGGCTCCTCGCGGGGGCGCCGAGCGGGCCCATGCGGCGCCCGCAGGTTGGACACTCGTTGAGGTCGATCTGAGCGAGCGCGCGGCACGAGGGGCAGAAGCGCAGGTTCTCGACGGCCCACGGCAGGCGCGACTTCGACGGCGGGAGCGGCAGGAGCTTGCCGACGACTTCGAGCTGCTCGTGCGTGTCGCGGTCGCGATAGATCTCGCCCGGCTGGGCCTCGATCACGACATCGCGCCCGCTGGCGGGGTTGCGCAGGCGGTATCGCGCATGCTCGCTCACGCGCGGCACTTTACCGGAGCGTCGGCACGGTCCCGCGCTAGGGTGCGTGGCTGGCGTGCGGATCCTCGTCTTCCACGGCTACCTGCTGGCGGGGACGGGCTCGAACGTCTACAACGCGCGCTTGGCGGAGTCGTTCGTGCGCCTGGGGCACGAGGTGCACCTGCTGTGCCAGGATCGCCACCCCTCCCACCAGCCGTTCGTGGATGCGTGGGGGGATTGGGATGAGGGCACCCTTCGGGTGCAGGGACGCCGGCCGATCTCCGATCGGCCGGTACGGTGCACGTCCTACCGGCCGGACGTCGGCACGCTCTTGCCGGTGTATGTGCTCGACCGCTACGAGGCGATGCAAGCGCGGACGTTCGCGCACTGCAGCGACGAGGAGGTCGAGCGCTACGTCGAGGCGAACGTGGCAGCGGTGCGCGAGGTCGCGGCGCGCGCGCGCCCGGAGGTCGCGCTCGCGAACCACCTGGTGATGGGGCCGGTGATCCTCGCGCGCGCGCTCGGCGGCGAGGTGCCGTACGCGGTGAAGGTGCACGGGAGCGCGCTCGAGTACACCGTCAAGCCGCAGCCGGAGCGCTTCGTGGCGCCGGCGCGCGAGGGCGTCGAGCCGGCGGGCGGAGTTCTGGTGGGCTCGCGCCACACGGCGGAGAGCCTGTGGCAGACGCTCCAGCTGGACGGCCTGCGGGCGCGCACGCGCCTGGGGCCGCCGGGCGTCGACGTGCGGCGCTTCGCGCCGCGCGAGGGCGGCGAGGCGCGCGCGGCGCTCGTGGAGCTGAAGCGGGATCTGGCAACCGCCGAGACCGAGGAGGGGGGAGGGCAGGACACGTTCGCGCGCGACGCGCGCGCGGCGGCGGACGCGCTGGCGCGCCTCGACGTCGAGCGCGACAGGCTGGTCGCGTACGTGGGCAAGCTGATCGTGAGCAAGGGCGTCGAGCTGCTGATCGCGGCTTGGCCACTGGTGCTCGCGCGTGAGCCGCGCGCGCGTCTCGTGGTGATCGGCTTCGGCGCGTACCGCGCAGGCCTCGAGGAGTTGATCGCGGCGCTCGCGCGCGGCCGGCTCGAGGACGGGCTCGCGCTCGCGCTCGCGGGCCGCGCTCGCGAGGACGCGCAGCTCGCGCCGCAGCCGCTGCCGCTGCTGGTCGCGTTCCTGCGGCGCTTGCAGGCGGGGGACGAGGACGGCCGCGAACGGTATCTGGCGTCGGCTGGCGCGCTGCCCGAGCGAGTGGTGCTGACGGGGAGGCTCGAGCACGACGAGGTCGCAGACGTGCTGCCGGCCTGCGAGGCGCTGGTCGTGCCGAGCACGTTCCCGGAGGCGTTCGGCATGGTCGCGGCGGAGGCGGCGGCGTGCGGCGTGCTGCCGGTCTCGGCGGCACACTCGGGCCTCGCGGAGGTGAGCGGTGCGCTCGCGGGCGCGCTGGCGCCGGAGGTCGCGGCGCTGCTGTCGTTCGAGCTCGACGAGCACGCGGTGGAGGCGATCGCGGAGCGGGTCGTCGGCTGGCTCTCGCTGGCGGAGGGCGAGCGCGCGCCCGCGAGGGCGGCGCTGGTGCGCACGGTGCGCGCACGCTGGTCCTGGGAAGGCGTGGCCGAAGGCGTGATCGCGGCCGCGCGCGGGGAGCTCGACGGGCTGAAAACCCCGTGAAACCGTGGCGGGACCGCCGCCCGGCCCTTTGGATAGTGTTCCGCCGGCTCATGCCGAAGATCCCCGCCGAGAGCGCCGTGCGGCGCGTCGCACAACGCCGCCGGCCGAGCGCCGGCGGGGCGCTGTCCGCGTGCGTGCGGCGGGCGGCGGGCGCAATCGCGGTCGCGGCAGTGGCCCTCGCGGCGGCGGGGTGCGCGGCGTCGGTGAAGGGCGGCGACAACCCGAACCTCGTCGCGGGCAAGCAGGCGTTCGTGGCGAAGTGCGGGGTGTGTCACGCCCTCGCGCGCGCGAACACCAAAGGGGTCATCGGCCCGAGCCTCGACGCGGCATTCGAACGGGCGATC
>DATBCA010000283.1:0-6778 GCA_036270715.1 Solirubrobacteraceae bacterium | reverse complement strand
GGCGGCGCTCCCGGGGGCGCGCCCGCGGGACCGCGCCGTGCGAGCGGCTCCTCCGCGCGCGGCGGCGGCGCGGCGACGGCCACCGGCTCGGACACGCTCGTCTCGCCGCTTCAGGGGAACATGTGGAAGGTGCTCGTCAAGAAGGGCGACACCGTGCAGGAGGGCCAGCTCCTGTGCATCATCGAGGCGATGAAGATGGAGAACGAGATCACGGCGCACAAGTCGGGCACGATCACCGCCCTCCAGGTCGCCGAGGGCGAGCCGATCCAGGCGGGCGCGCCGATCGCGACGATCTCGTCGGAGTAGGCCGCTAGCGGCGTTCGTCGACGACGATCGCCATCAGCGCGACGTCGGCCACGGCGACCGTTCGCGCGGTCGCGCTTCCGTCGGCTGTGCTTCCGTCGGGGCGCGTCGCGAACACGCTCAGGTTCGCAGGAGCGCCGTCGTGGCCGAGGCGTTTGGCGATCTCGGCGCGGCTCGCGCCGTCGAACGCCATGCCGGCGTCCTCGAGCGGGATGCCGAGGACGTCGTGGCGGGCGCGGCCGAGGAAGTCGCAGAAGACGCCGTTGGCCTCCTCGATCCTGCCGCTCGCCGCGTCGCAGAGCACGACGCCGCTCGATGTCGCCGAGACGATGAACTCGAGCAGGCGTTCGGCCGCCGTGAGGCGCGCCTCGGGCTTCTGCGCCGCGCGCGTCGCCGTCGACGTGTGGCCGAGCAGCTCGCGCAGCCGCGCCGAGCTCTCGCCCTCGTTGCGGATTTCGCGCAGGAGCTCGAGCAGGATCTCGCGCTGATGGAAGATCGGCGGCGTCGCGGCGACGAGTTTCGCGCCGGCGTTCGTGAGCCTGACGCCGTTGCCAACGCGCCGCAGCAGCGGCCGTCCCGCGAGCGCTTCGAGGTTCGCGACGCGCTTGGCAACCGCCGGGCGGCTGATCGAAAGGATCGCCGCCGCTGACGCGAGGCTCCCCTCGGCCGCGCACGTGGCGAGCGTTTCGAGCTCATCGAGGCTGGGGGCGCGTATCGGCGCGGGGTCGGCCGTCGAGCGCGTTGAGCGCGTTGTCGAGGGTTGCGTTATCGCCGTACGCAAGCTTCGGGATCGTGTGTGGGGTCGCCTCACCCGCGCCACAACAGGGCTCGGTCCTTCCGGGGGAACGGCGGACCGGGCCAACGGCGGGCGTGGCCGATATCGCCATCGGCCGTTTGTAGTAGGCACCTTAGCCCCGGCGGCGGATGTTCAGCGGATTGCCGACAGCCGCTCGTCGCGCCGAACGCGAGCGCGAGGCGTAACCGCAGGTTGCCGAGGCTGTCACCAAACGCGCCTAAGGAGGCTAGTCCGCGCGGCCGATGCCTGTACTGCAGAGGATGCAAGCAGGCCACGAGCCGGAAGGAGCTCCCGTGAGGTCACTTATCACCGCAGCGGTGTGCGCACCCGGCGCAAAGCAGCCGGACGGGCTCGCGGCAGCCGACAGGCATTCGACAGTGGCGGCGGTGGTGGCGCTTCTTGGGATCGGCCCCGCCACCGCCGCCAGTCGTGCGCCGTCGAGAGCCGGGCGGGGCGGCGGATGCTGAGCGGCGTGAATGACGCGGCGACGCTCGTGCTCGTGGCCGAGGACAACGAGATCAACCGCACCGTCGCGCGCGCGCTCCTCGCCAGGCACGGCGTTCAGACCCACGTCGCGTGCGACGGGCTCGAGGCCGTGCGGATGGCGAGCGAGCACGGCTACGCCGCTGTGCTCATGGACTGCGAGATGCCGGCGCTCGACGGGTACGCGGCCACCGCACGCATTCGCGCGGCCGAGCGCGATGGGCGCGTGCCGATCATCGCGATGACCGCCCACGCGATGCCCGGCGATCGCGAGCGCTGCCTCGCGGCGGGCATGGACGACTATCTCTGCAAGCCCGTGCAAGCGGACGAGCTCGCCGCGGTGATAGAGCGCTGGATCGTCGCGTGCGCGCACGAGCACGAGGCGCCGCCCGACCGGAGGGTCGCATGAGCGCGACCGCGACAGCGCCCGCAACGCACCCCTCTTCACGCGCGCTGCTGCAGGCGCTGCGCGCGAGCCGCCACGGCGCGCTCGCGGTGGGTCTCCTGCTCACGCTCCTGGGCACGACCGCGGCGCTCGTCGGAGCCGGGGCGGTCGCGCACTCGGAAGACCAGCAGAGCCGGCTCGCCGACCATCTCACCTCGGCGGGGGTCGCCTCGACGCTGAAGCTCGCGTTGCTGCACGAGGAAGACCTGATCGTCAGCGCGAGCGCGTTCATGAGCGCAAATCCCGTCGCGTCGCCCGCGCAGTTCGACCGCTGGGCGGCGTCCGTCGGCGCGATGAGGCGATATCCCGAGCTTCAGAACGTCGGGCTCGTGAAGCTCGTCCCGGCGTCGGGGCTCGGCGCGTTCGAAGCGCACGTCAGTGCCGAACCGCTGCGCCCGTTCGGCGCGAGCGCGCCGCCGGTTCGCGGGCCGTTCGCCGTCATACCTCCGGGCCAGCGGCCGGCGTACTGCTTCGCGGCCGCGGGGCTCGCGCGCAGCCGCGGGACGTTCCTGCCGCAATCGCTCGACTACTGCGCGCTGGCGCCGACGCTGCTCGCGACCCGCGACACCGGCAAAGCCGAGTACGCGCCGTTCGTGGTAGGGAGCTCGCGCATGCTCGGCGTCGAGACGCCGGTTTACCGCAACGGCTCCGCGCCGCTCACCGTCGGTGCGCGCCGGCGCGCGTTCCTCGGCTGGCTCGGCGTGCTGCTCGCCCCCGAAGAAGTGCTCGCCCGCGCGCGCGAGGGACACCCGTTCCTGGCCCTGCGCTTCAAATACGACCGCGGCGGTCAGCGCGTCACCTTCACCAGCGGCACGATTCCGGACAACGCCGAAAGCAACTTCGTCGACCTGCACAACGGCTGGACCGTGCAGAGCCTCACGGTCCCCCCGGCGCGCGGGGTCATCGGCAACTGGCGCGCGCGCCTGATGCTCGTCGGCGGGACGCTCCTGAGCGCGCTGATCGGCATGCTCGTCTTCACGCTCGCGAGCGGACGCAGGCGCGCGCTCGAGCTCGTCGCGGAGAAGACCCGAGAGCTCTCATACGCCGCGCTGCACGACCCGCTCACGGGGCTCGCGAACCGCGCGCTCCTGCTCGAAAGCGCCGAGCGCATGCTCTCGCGCGTCGACCGCACGCCCGGGCTCGGCGTGAACGCGCTGTTCATCGACATCGACGGCTTCAAGGAGATCAACGACACGCTCGGGCACGCCGCCGGTGACGAGCTGCTCCAGGTGCTGGCGGGCCGCCTGCGCGAGACGATCCGCGCCAGCGACGTCGCAGCGCGCCTCGGCGGCGACGAGTTCGTCGTGCTCGCGGAAATCGAGCACGCCGCCTCGCCGAACGTGCTCCCAGAACGGATCGTCGCCCGGCTGCGCGAGCCGATCGAGCTCGATCAGGGTCGCAAAGTCGTCGCGGCGACCGTGAGCGTCGGCGTCGCCGTCGGCGAGTTCGCGCACCCCTCGGAGCTGCTCCGCCTCGCCGACCTCGCCCTGTACGAGGCGAAGGCCGCGGGCAAGGATGGATACGTCGTGTTCGACGCCGCGGTCCAGGGAGACCTGCACGCGCTGTTCGAGCACACCGCGCACCGGGTGGCGCACCCGCACGCGCGCGGCGCGGGCGCGCACCCCGTCGCCGGCATCACCTAGTTCCCGCTCAGGTCGCGCCGAGGAGCTTCGCGGCCTCTTTGAGGTTGGGCACCTCGGCGGTCGCTTTGCGCTGCGAGGTCTCGAGCACCTCTTTGCTGCGGTTGACCCAGATCACGGGCACGCGCTGCTTCAGGCACGGGACGACGTCGTGGTAGTAGCTCGAGCTCACGTGCACCCAGCCGCGCTTGCCGCCGATGCGCCGCGCGCACTCGGTGAAGTGCGCGGGCTCGGGCTTGTAGGAGCGCACCTGCTGTGCCGTCACCACGAGGTCGAAGTCGATCGGGATGTGACGGCGCGTCTGCCCGAGCAGCTTGTCGTCGATGTTCGAGAGTAGCCCCAGGCGGTATTTCTTGGCGAGCTTCGCGAGCTGCGCGTTCGTCTCCCTGAACGGCGCCCAGCGCTGCACCGAGTCCGGCAGAAAGCCCGAGCGCGAGGGCTCGAGCGGCCAGTCCATGCGTTTGGCGATCTCGATCGCCGTGCGCCGCAGCACCTCCGCGTAGAGCTCGTAGGAGCCGCCCTCGATTTCGCGCGAGATCTCGTGGAACAGCGCCATCAGCACGGCGCGATCGATCTCGAAGTCATCGCGCGCGGCCTCCGCGGCGAAGGCTTCGTAGATGCCGGTTTCCCAATCGATCAGCGTTCCGTACACGTCGAACGTGACAAATGACACATGCTTGGGGACCGGCATCGGTCGGGCATTATGACTTTCCCCGCACGCTCGCGCGCGTAGCCTCGCCGCCGTCGCCCCACGGCGAGTCCGCTAGAGTCACGCGCCGCGATGGACCTGTTGGAGTACCAGGGCAAGCAGCTCTTCGCGCGCCACGGCCTGAGCGTTTCGCCCGGCCGCGCCGCGCGCACGCCCGAGCAGGCCGTCGCCGCGGCCGATGCGCTCGGCTACCCGGTCGTCGTCAAGGCGCAGGTCCTGATCGGCGGCCGGGGCAAGGCCGGCGGCGTGAAGCTCGCCGCCGATGCCGAGCAGGTGCGCGAGCACGCGCGCAACATCCTCGGGATGGACATCCGCGGGCACACCGTGCACACGCTGTGGATCGAGCGCGCGTCGGACATAGCAGCGGAGTACTACGCGGCGGTCCTGCTGGACCGCAGCGCGAAGAAGCCGTTGCTGATTTTCAGCGTCGAAGGCGGGGTCGAGATCGAGCAGGTCGCCGCGCACAGCCCCGGGAAGCTTGTCAGGCACCACATCGACGCGCTCGACGGGCTCTCGCGCGAGGAGGCGATCGTCGTCGCAACGCAGGGCGGCGCCGACGCCGACGTCGTCGAGGGGGTCGCCGACGCGTTCACCGCGCTGTACGAGGTGTGGGTCGCTGAGGACGCGACGCTCGCCGAGATCAACCCGCTGATCGTCACGCCCGACCGTCAGGTTCGCGCGCTGGACGCGAAGGTCTCGCTCGACGGGAACGCGCTCTACCGTCACCCCGAGAACCAGTCGCTCTCCGACGCCGAGAACGAGGACCCAATCGAGCGGCGCGCGAGCGAACAGGGCATCCAGTACGTCAAGCTCGACGGCGACATCGGCATCCTCGGCAACGGCGCGGGCCTCGTCATGTCCACGCTCGACGTCGTCGCGCAGGCCGGCGGGTCGCCGGCGAACTTCCTCGACGCGGGCGGTGGCTCGGACGCGCAGAAGATCAAGGAGGCCGTCGAGCTGATCCTCTCCAACGACGCCGTCAAGGCCGTTTTGTTCAACATCTTCGGCGGCATCACGCGCGGCGACGAGGTCGCGCGCGGCCTGATCGCGGCGTTCACCGACGCGCCGCCGCCGGTCCCGTTCGTCGTGCGCCTCGACGGCACCAACGACGTCGAGGGGCGCAGGCTGTTGACGGATGCCGCGCTTCCCGACGTGTACCCCGCGAAGACGATGAACGAGGCCGCCGAGAAGGTCGTCGCGCTGGCCGCCGGAGCGTAGATGGCGATCCTCGTCGACGAGCGCACGCGCCTCGCCGTCGCCGGCATGACCGGGCGCGAGGGCTCCTTCCACACGCTCAACAACCGCCGCTACGGCACGGACGTCGTCGGCGGCGTCACCCCCGGCAAGGGCGGCCAGGACCTCGAGGGCATCCCCGTGTTCGACACCTGGGCGCAGGCCGTCGAGGAGGTGCAGCCGAACACCGCGATGATCTTCGTGCCACCGCGCTTCGCCGCCGACTCGATCGTCGAGGCGGCCGCCGCCGGCGTCGAGCTGATCGTCGCGATCACGGAGGGAATCCCCGCGCACGACGAGCTGCGCGTGTACAACCTGCTCGCGCGCGACCATCCCTCCGCGCGCCTCGTCGGCCCCAACTGCCCGGGGATCCTCTCGCCGGGGAAGGCCAACGTGGGCATCATTCCCGCGTCGTTCTTCAGCGAGGGCAACGTCGGCGTGGTCTCGCGCTCGGGGACGCTCACCTATCAGATCGGAAACGAGATCGCGCTCGCGGGGTTCGGCTGCAGCACGATCGTCGGCATCGGCGGCGATCCCGTTCCCGGATCGTCGTTCGTCGACATCCTCGAGCTGTTCGAGAACGACGAGCAGACGGACCTGGTCGTGCTCTCGGGCGAGATCGGAGGCTCCGCCGAGGAGGAGGCGGCGGCATACATCGCCGAGCACGTCAGCAAGCCGGTCGTCGCCTACATCGCGGGCTTCACCGCGCCACCCGGCAAGCAGATGGGCCACGCCGGCGCGATCGTGTCCGGCAGCGAGGGGACCGCCGCGGCGAAGGCGCGGGCGCTCGAAGCGAAGGGCGTGCGCGTCGGGCGCACGCCGACCGAAGTCGCCCAGATAGCCGTCGAGGTCCTCGGCGAAGCCACCGTCTCCGCCTCCTAGCGCCCGCTACGCTTGCCCGTGATGGACGAGCAGATCCTAGGCACGCTGGGCGAGCTCGAGCGCAAGCTCGCCGAGCTCGAACGCACGATCGCGAGCATCGACCGCTCCGCGCCCGTGAGCGAGCCGGCGCCGGAGGAGGAGCCCGCGCCCGCCGCGCCGACCGCCGAGACCAACGCCGGCGCAAGCCGCGTCGTCGACGAGGCGGTTACCGCGAGCGCGCCGCGAGCGGCCCGCGGAGGCGCCGCGGCCGCCACGGCCGGCGCCGAGGCCGGCGGGGCCGCCCTGCC
>DATBCA010000282.1:0-3846 GCA_036270715.1 Solirubrobacteraceae bacterium | reverse complement strand
CCTCGACGAGCTCGTCGAGCGCCTCTCCGCCGAGGCGGGGAGCTCGGTTCGCGAGTCGGGATGACGAGCGCGATGACGAGCTTGCGGATGGGCGGCGCCGGACGGACGGGGAAGCGGGGATGAGCACCTACGCGCAGCTCGCCGAGCTTCCACTCGCCATCGACTCCTACGAGCTCGAGGGGCTCCAATTGGAGATCTCGAGTCAATTCGAACGCAAGAGCACGGTCATCCGCATGCTCGGCGCCGGCGAGGAGGGACTCGGCGAGGACGTGACGTACGACGCCGCCGACCACGAGATCCTGCAGGCCGGAGGACCGTCGCTCCCGCTCGCGGGGAGATACACGTTGGAGTCGTTCTCGGCTCACCTGGCGACGCTCGAGCTGTTCCCGCAGGCGCCCGCGCGCGAGGTCTCGGCGCGCTACCGCACGTGGGCGTACGAGTCGGCGGCGCTCGACCTCGCGCTGCGACAGGCGCGGATGCCGCTTCACGCGGCGCTCTCGCGCGACCCCGAGGCGGTGCGCTTCGTGGTCTCACTGCGCCTCGGCGAGCCGCCGACGCTCGCGCCGATCTCGAGGCGCCTGGCAAGCTATCCGGGCCTGCGCTTCAAGCTCGACCCGACGAGCTCGTGGGACGAGGAGCTGATCGCGGAACTGCGCGAGACGGGGGCGATCGACTCGGTCGACTTCAAGAGCTTCTACAGCGGGACGATCGTCGATCAGCCGCCCGACCCGGTGCTCTACCGGCGCGTCGTCGAGGCGTTCCCCGACGCGTGGATCGAGGACCCCGCGCTCACGCCGGAGACCGAGGAGGTGCTCGCGCCGCACCGCTCGCGCTTCTCGTGGGACGCGCCGATCCACTCGATCGAGGACATCGAGGCGCTCGCGTACCCGCCGCGGATGGTGAACATCAAGCCATCGCGTCTGGGCGGTCTGCGCAACCTGCTCGACGCTTATGACTACTGCGCCGAGCGCGGTATCGGCGCGTACGGCGGCGGCCAGTGGGAGCTGGGCGTCGGCCGCGGGCAGATCCAGTACCTCGCGTCGATCTTCCACGCGGACGCGCCAAACGATGTCGCGCCGCGCGGCTACAACCTGCCGGACACGCCCGCCGGCCTGCCGGCCAGCCCGCTCGCGCCGTCGCCGTCACCCGTCGGCTTTGGCTGGCGCGACGCAACTTAGGCGCCGGCGCTCGGTTTGCGCTTGAAGTACGAGCGACTAAGCTCAGACGCCGCGCCGCGGTGAGCGGCACGCGTCCGGCAGCGAAGGAGTATCTCCAGTTCGATGGCCGCCGCCGAGAAGGTGAGGAGTTCTCTCGCCGCGAGCACCGCGCGCGCGCGGCGGCGTGCGCCGGCGCGCGTCGCGCTCGGTCGGCTGGCGGCACGCGGCGCGCTCGCCGCGCTCGCAGCGCCCGCGGTCCTCTCGCCGGCCGGCGCTTTCGCGAACTCGCCCGGTGGAACGGTCTCGCCGGCTCCCGGCGGCGGCTCGCGCAGCGGCGCCGCGGCGCCGCAGGCCGGCGCGAGCAGGGGCGCGAGCGCGAGCAGCGTGCGCATCGTGCACGCGACGTGCGTGCCGGCGGCGCACTGCGACGGCAATCCGCATCACGTCTCGGTGCGCGGCACGCTCGCGGTCGTGGGCGTCGGGCTGAAGCCGGGGATGGTGATCGCGTTCCCGCGCAGCGCCGGCGCGAGGATCTCGAGCAACTCTCCCGGCGCGCACTTGCGCGCGTCGGGCGGCGGGCTGGTCGTGACCGTCCCGGCGAGCGCGCACTCGGGGCGGATCATCGCGCTGCTCGCCGGTGGCCGGCACTCGAGCTCCTACGGCCCGATCGCGGTCTTCCGCCACGCGCTGCACCCGCCGTTCGTCCACCAAGTACCCGCGCCGGTGACCCCGGGGGCGGTGAGCGGAACCGGGTTCGAAGGCCAGGGCATGTGGATCTGGTACGTGAGCCGCTCGAGCGAAGGCGAAGTCGCGGCGATCGTCGCGCGCGCGCACGCGTCGGGGGTGAGCACCGTGTTCATCAAGAGCTCCGACGGCTCGACGAACTACTGGAGCCAGTTCTCGAAACAGCTGGTCTCAGAACTGCACGCCAACGGCCTGAAGGCGTGCGGGTGGCAATACGTCTACGGGACGAACCCCACGGGCGAGGCGCACCTCGGCGCGGAGGCGGTGGCGAACGGAGCGGACTGCCTGGTGATCGACGCCGAGTCTGAGTACGAAGGCCATTACGCGGCCGCGCAGACCTACCTCGCTCACCTGCGCGCCGCGATCGGCCCCAACTATCCCGTCGGCCTCGCGTCCTTCCCCTACGTCTCCTACCACCCGAAGTTCCCGTACTCGGTGTTCCTAGGGCCAGGCGGCGCGCAGTACAACGCGCCGCAGATGTACTGGCACGACATCGGCGTGTCCGTCGACACGGTGTACGCGAACACGTACATCGCCAACCGCATCTACAGCCGTCCGCTGTTCCCGCTCGGACAGACCTACGGCGGCGTGAGCTCGAGCGAAATCCTGCGCTTCCGCGAGGAGGCCGTCGATTACGGCGCGACCGGCGTCAGCTTCTGGGACTGGCAGGAAACCAACGAACACGGCTGGAGCGCGCTCGCGGCGCCGCTCGCGCCGCTGACGAGCGTGACGCCCAACACGACGCTGCCCGAACTCGAACAGGGGATGCGCAGCGACCCGGTCCTGTGGATGCAGGAGCACCTCGCGAGCGCGATCCCCGCTCAGCAGACGACGGGCATCTTCGACGCGAACACCGCGGCCAACCTGCGCGCGTTCCAGAGCGCGCACTCGATCGAACCGAGCGGCGTGACCGACGCGGCGACTTGGGCGGCGCTGCTCGCGCTCCAGCCCGTCGCGGTCAACTGGACGGGCGGCGGGCCGAGCACGTGAATGCACGCAGCGCTCACGCGGTAAGGCCGACGGCCGCCAGAGCCTCGTCTCTATCGCGATAAACGGTCACGCGGCGCAGCTTGCCGTCGGAGAGGGCGTACACGTTGGTGGCCGGCTGGGCGAGCGACACGCCTCTCTTCGACCGCGTCGTCACTCGCAGGAAGGCGAGCACCCGGCCGTCGCTCAGCTCGCGCAGGGCCTCGACCTCGAGCCGGAACTCATCCGTAGTCTCCTCGACGCCGGCAAAGAACTCGCGGATCCCGCTCTCGCCCGCGCTAGCCCCCTCGATCGCGGCGGTCGGCGAGACGAGCTCGATGTCCGCGGCGCAGAGCGCGAGATAGCGCTCGACGTCGCGGTCGTTGATCGCCGCGATGGCCTGGCTGACGATCTCGACGTTGTCGGCTGTCATCTGCATCCTCGAAGCGAGGACGTGGCTCGCCTGCTCAGTCTGGCGCGCGCGGCGGGTTTGCGCAGCGCGACCCGGCGGGCCGGCCCCCTTCAGGCCGGCCCACTCAAAATCGATTCAGCCCGGGCGCGCCTACACCCGCTGGATCAGCGTGCCCGTGCCGAGCCCGCCGCCGCAGCACATGGTGACGAAGCCGACCTCCTTGTCGGAGCGCTCGAGCTCGTGCAGCAGCGTCGTGATGAGGCGCGCGCCGGTCGAGCCGAGCGGGTGGCCGAGAGCCATCGCGCCGCCGTTGACGTTGACGCGGTCCATGTCGGGGTTGAGCTCGCGGCGCCACGCCGCGACTACGGGCGCGAACGCCTCGTTGATCTCGAACAGGTCGATGTCGTCGATCTTCATCCCGTTGCGCGCGAGGATCTTGCGCGTCGCGGGAATCGGCCCCTCGAGCATTTTCACGGGGTCGCAGCCGACGGTCGTCATGTCGACGATCCGCGCGCGCGCCTTCAGGCCGAGCTCGTCGGCCTTGTCGGCCGACATCAGCAGCACGGC
>DATBCA010000281.1:0-2575 GCA_036270715.1 Solirubrobacteraceae bacterium | reverse complement strand
GAGCGCTGCGACACCGGCGCCGGCGCCGGCTCGGCCCGCGCTCCGGGTGGCGCGCCACAGCGCGCCTAGAATTGGCCGCCGTTGTCGAGCGAGCGACCCCGACACCCGCTGATCCCCGCGCGCGAGGTCGATCCTCGCCAGGATCTCCCCACGCTCGAGCTCGAGGTGCTAGCACGCTGGCGCGCGCGCGACGTGTTCGCGCAGTCGCTGCGCGCGCGCGAGGGCGCGCCGCAATGGGTCTTCTACGAGGGGCCGCCCACGGCGAATGGGCCGCCGGGCGCGCACCACGTGCTCTCACGCGTCTTCAAGGACATCTACCCGCGCTTTCAGACGATGCGCGGCTATCGCGTCGAGCGCAAGGGGGGCTGGGATTGCCACGGGCTGCCGGTGGAGATCGCGGTCGAAAAGGAGCTCGGCATCAAAAGCAAGGCGCAGGTCGAGGCGTACGGCATCGGCCGCTTCAACGAGCGCTGCCGCGAGTCGGTGTTCGCGTACCTGAAGGACTGGGACCGACTCACCGAGCGCATCGGCTTTTGGGTCGACCTGCAGGACGCCTACAGGACGATGGACGAGACGTACATCGAGTCGGTGTGGTGGGCGCTCGCGGAGATCGACGCGCGCGGCCTCCTGTATGAAGGCCACAAGGTCGCGCCGTACTGCCCGCGCTGCGAGACGACGCTGTCCTCGCACGAGGTCGCGCAGGGCTACCAGGATGTGGTCGACGACAGCGTCTACCTGAAGCTGCGCGTCGCGCGCGGCCCCGAGCAGCTGCTGGTGTGGACGACGACGCCGTGGACGCTTCCTGGGAACGTCGCGGTGGCCGTCTCGCCGACGGCGAGGTATGCGCTCGCTGCCGCTGGCGCTGCCGACGGCGAGGAGACCTTCCTTCTCGCGGAGGCCCGGCTCGAGGCGGTGCTCGGCGAGGACGCGGAGGTGCTCGAGCTGATGAGCGGCGAGGAGCTCGCGCAGCGCTACCGCGCGTACGAGGGACCGATCTTCGCCGCCAGCGACCGCGAGCCGGGGGCCCTCCCGATCCTCGTCGACGGGTTCGTCACGACCGACGACGGCACCGGCATCGTGCACCTCGCGCCGGCGTTCGGCGAGGACGACTATCGCGTCGCGGCCGCGGCGGGGATCTTCACGGCCGACGACCCGCGGACGCTGTATAACCCCGTGCGCGCCGACGGCACCTTCGACGAGCGCCCGCGCAGCCGCGACGGAGCCTCGTTCGCCGGCCGCTTCGTCAAGGATCCCGAGCTGACGGCGCAGCTGATCGCCGACCTGAAGGCGCGCGGCCTGCTCCTGCGGGCGGAGAAGTTCGAGCACTCCTACCCCCACTGCTGGCGCTGCGGGACGCCCCTTCTGTACTACGCCAAACCGTCGTGGTACATCGCGACCACGCGCCTGCGCGACCAGCTGCTCGCGGACAACGAGACGGTCGAGTGGTATCCCCCGTACGTCAAGCACGGGCGCTTCGGCGACTGGCTCTCGAACAACGTCGATTGGGCGCTCTCGCGCGAGCGCTACTGGGGCACGCCGCTGCCCGTGTGGCGCTGCCAGGCGGGCCACACCGAGATGATCTCCTCCTTCGCCGAGCTCGCGCGGCGCTCGGGCCGCGAGCTCGACGACCACCACAGGCCGTTCGTCGACGAGCTGGAGTTCCCCTGCGAGCACCGCGCGGAGGGCGAGGACGCGTGCGGAGCGCCGATGGCGCGCGTTCCCGAGGTGATCGACGTGTGGTTCGACTCCGGCGCGATGCCGTTCGCGCAGCACCACTTCCCGTTCGAGAACGCGGAGCGCTTCCAGGCGCTGTACCCCGCCGACTTCATCTGCGAGGCGCAAGACCAGACGCGCGGATGGTTCTACTCGCTGCTCGCGATCGCGACGCTGCTGGGGCGCGAGGCGCCGTATCGCAACGTCGTCTGCCTCGGGCTGATCGTCGACGAGGCGGGGCAGAAGATGTCGAAGTCGAAGGGCAACACCGTCGAGCCCCAGCAGGTGCTCGACCGCTTCGGAGCGGATGCCTTCCGCTGGTACTTCTTCACCTCCAAGCAGCCGTGGGACGGCTACCGCTTCTCCGAGGAGGCGATCGGCGAGGGCGTGCGGCTGTTCCTCAAGCAGCTCTGGAGCACCTACTTCTTCTACGCCCTGTACGCGCACGCGGGCGCCGAGCAGCTCGCGGTCGCGGCGCCCGCTCGCGGCGCGAGCGAGAACGACCTCGACCGCTGGGCGCGCTCGCGCACCGCGGCGACCGCCGAGATGGTCGCCGAGCGCCTGGACGCCTACGACGCGACGTCGGCCGGGCGCGCGATCGCGGAGCTCGTCGAGGACCTCTCGAACTGGTACGTGCGGCGCTCGCGCCGGCGCTTCTGGGACGGCGAGGCGGCGGCGTTCGAAACGCTGCGCGATTGCCTGCTGTCGGTGGCGAGGATGCTCGCGCCGCTGTGCCCGTTCATCGCCGATGAGATCTACGACAACCTCGACGGCTCGCTGCCGAGCGTGCACCTGTGCGACTTCCCCGCGAGTGGAGGCGCGCACCGGGCGCGGCTGGCGGCGCGCGACGAGGAGCTCGAGT
>DATBCA010000280.1:0-3020 GCA_036270715.1 Solirubrobacteraceae bacterium | reverse complement strand
CTCGGCGGCTCGTCGATTTCGACGACGTGGGCCGTCGCCGCGATCTGCCCCGTCGCGTCGCTCACGCGGAGGGTGACCGTGTAATCGCCGGCGGCGGCATACGCGTGCGCCGGCGCGGCTGAGGTGCTCGCCGGCGAGCCGTCGCCGAAGTGCCATTCATATGCCGTGATCGAGCCGTCCGCGTCTTTCGATTCACCGCCTTCGAAGGAGACGGGCTGGCCGGGTTCCGGCTTCGGGTTGCTCGGCGAGAACGCCGCGACCGGCCCCTCGTCCCCGGTCTGGATGAGCCGCGCGGTGCCCGCGCTCTCGCCGCTGCTCGCGTACACCGTGAGCGCGACTTCCCATTTGCCCGAGCCCGGGAATTTGTGCGAAACCGTCGGTCCCGTCGTCTCGGTCGGTACTTCCGTGCCGCCGAACTTCCAGTTGTACCTCGCGACGCCGCCCGGAGCGGTCGAGCCGGTCGCGTTGAGTTTCATTTCGTCAACGCCCGCGGCGGGTTCGCTCGAGAACGTCGCAGTTGCCGGCGCGGCGCCAGCCGACCAGCGCTGGAGGCACTTGTGAGCTTCGTTGCTCCACTCCTGCTGGTACCAGTAGAAGTGGCCGTTGATCACCTGGTTGTATTTCGCGCCCGATTCGGTGATGCCGAGCGTCGGGCCGAATTCGGTCCCCGATTCGAACGTGCGGCACTTGTCGCCGATCTCGCCGCCGGTGCCGCCGAGGTCGGTCCAGCCGCTGTTCGGCTCGGGGTCGGTGATCGACTCGTTGTGCTCGTGGCTGAGCCCGCCCTCGATCACGCCGTCCGAGGGTTTCCCGTTGGGGTGGTTGCCGTCGTCGCAGCCGAGGTTGCCGGTGACGTACGGGTCGTTCGAGTACACGACCACGCCCGTTTTGACGTTGAACGCGCTGTGGTAGGCGCAGTATTCCCGGTTTTTTTCGGCGCCCGCCGAGCATTGGGCGCCGCTCGCTTCGAAGCAGTCTTCGAGTTTGGGCGGCGTCAGCAGGAAGTACTCGTGCGCGAGGTCGGTCGGCAGTTTGTGGGCTTCGACGAATTTCGCGAGCTCTTTCTGGAGCTGTTCGTCGGTCAGGCAGATCGGGGCCTGCGTGCACCCCCCGCTCGTCGGGTACGGGTCGGTGTCGATGAGCCCGCCGCCGAAGTGGGATTCATAGCGCGCGAAGTCGCCTTCCCAGTCGTTGTACTGGCCGGAGACCGAGTCGGTGTTCTGGTGGCCGCCGCTGTCGTGCGCGAGGTCTTCGAAGTACGTATCGACGCCGCTGCTGTAGCCGCTCGGGTACGCGGCACCGCCAGACGGGTCCCAGTAGACCGCGTAGTTGGTGTTCGACGGCATCACCGGGCCGCCGTTGTAGTCGAGATTGTTGAACGCGGCGTCGAACGGCGCCGCCGCCGCGGCAGCGCCTCGCAGGGGCTGGAAGCTGAGCGCCTTGCCGTTGCCCAGGCGGTGCACGACCGCCGACGCACTCGGCGCGGCCGCCAGCGCGGCGATCGCCGCAAGGAGCCCGGCGAGAAGCAGACGGGCAGGGACAGCCCGGGGAGCGGAGATTTCCCGCACGTGCTCCTTCTCGGCCGCGCGCGCCGCGTGCTTTAGCGCCGTTGGCCGGACGGCGCATCAGCGCCCGAGCCGCTCGGCAAGCGCGCGTCAGTGCGGTTCCACGTCGACGCTGAACGTCGTGCGCGGGTGCGCACCGCTGCCCGCGGCCTCGCTCACGGCCTCCCCCACCGCGCGCACTGCCTCACGGCGATCGCTCGCCTTCACGAGCAGCGTCTGGCGCTCGCGCCCGCGCAGGCGGAAGAGCGCCGCTGGGCCGAGCACCGCGGTGTCGCCCTGACCGCGCCAGGCCTCCGGAAGCAGCGCGCGCACCGCGCGCGCGGCCTCGCGCGCGCGGTCGGCCGAGACGGCCGAACAGGTGACCCTGATCAGCGTCGAGAACGGTGGGTAGCGCAGCGCGCGCCGCCGCTCGAGCTCTCCCGCGACGAAGCCGTCGCTGTCGTGGCGCGCGGCGTGGACGATCGAGCGCGCGTCGGGGGCGATCGTCTGCACCAGCACCTCGCCCGCGCCCCCGCGCCCCACGCGTCCCGCGAGCTGTGCGATCAGCGCGAAGGTGCGCTCCTCGGCGCGAAAGTCCGGAAACCGAAGCGTCGCGTCGGCGTCGAGGACTACGCCGAGCGACACGTCGGGGAAGTCGTGGCCCTTCGCGACCATCTGCGTGCCGAGGAGCACGCCGCAGCTCGCCTCGCCGAAGCGCTCGAGCACCGCAGCCGCGCCGGCCCCGGCGAGCGGCTCGCGCGCTCCGCTCTCGGCGGACGCCGCATCGGCGTCGAGACGGAACACCGGAAAGCCGCCATCGCCGTCGAGCGCCGCGGCGAGCTCGTGCGCCACGCGCTCGGTCCCGGCGCCGTGCCGCGCGACCGACGTCGAAGAGCAGGCGCCGCAGCGCACGGGTGCGCGCTCGCGGTGCCCGCAGTGGTGGCAGGTGAGTTCGCCGCTCGCGCGATGAAGCACGAGCGCGACGTCGCATTCGGGACAGCTCCACACCCGCCCGCACGACCGGCAGGAGACGAAGTTCGACCAACCGCGGCGGTTGAGGAGCACGATCGCCTTGCTCCCCTGGGCGCGCGCTGCGGCGAGCGCGTCCACGGTGAGCGGGTGCAGCCCGTGCACCTGCTCGCGCATGTCGAGCACGCGCACGTCGGGCAGCGGGCGGCCGTCGATGCGGCTCGGCAGACGCACGCGGGCGACCCGATGAGCGCTCTCCGCGCGCGGAGTCGCGCTCCCCAGCAGCAACAGCGCGCGCGCGCGCCCGGCGCGCTCGGCGGCGACCTCGCGCGCGTCGTAGCGCGGATCGCCCTCGTGCTTGTAGGAGGAGTCGTGCTCCTCGTCGACCACGAGCAGCCCGAGCTCCGCGACCGGAGCGAACACCGCCGAGCGGGGGCCGACGCAGATGCGCGCGTCGCCCTCGCGCAGGCGGCGCCACTCGGCGTAGCGCTCGGCGGGGCGAAGCTG
>DATBCA010000279.1:0-4374 GCA_036270715.1 Solirubrobacteraceae bacterium | reverse complement strand
CGCCTCCACGCGCGCGAGGTCGCGCGCGGAAGCCGACTCCCACGCGCCCGCGTTCTCGGCGAGCACCTGCTCGACGATCGTGTTGGCGTGCTCGCGCAGCGCGCTGACCGTCGGTAGCGAGTCGAGCTGTCCGAGCCAGCGGGCGAAGCGGCGGATCTCCTCCTCGACGATCGCTTCGGCACGCGGCAGCTCGCCGGCGCGGCTCGAGAGGTTGCGCGCGACGACAGCCTGGAGGTCGTCGATGTCGTACAGCGTCACGCCCTCGAGCTCGGCGCACGCCGGGTCGATGTCGCGCGGCACCGCGATGTCGATCAACAGCAGCGGCCGGTGCTCGCGCTCGCGCATCACCAGCTCGAGCTCCTCGCGCCCGACGATCGAGTGCGGCGAGGAGGTCGAGGACAGCACGATGTCGGCCTGTGTCAGCTGCTCGGGCAGCCCGTCGAGGCTCACGACCGAGCCGCCGAAGCGCTCCGCGAGGCTCAGCGCGCGGTCGGCGTGGCGGTTGGCGACGAACACCGTCCCCGCCCCCTGGTCGGCGAGCGCCCGCGCGGTCAGCTCGCTCGTGTCGCCGGCGCCGAGGATCACCACGTGCCGGTCCTCGAGGCCGCCGAGGACGTCTTTCGCCAGATCGACGGCCACCGACGGGACGCTGACGCGACTAGACGCGATCGCCGTCTCCGAGCGCACGCGCTTGCCGGTGCTGAGCGCGGCCGCGAACAGGCGGTTGGACAGCGGGCCCGTGCAGCCCTTCCGCATCGCCGCTTCGTGCGCGCGGCGAACCTGCCCCTGCACCTCCGCCTCGCCGAGGATCATCGAGTCGAGGCCTGCGGTGACGCGGTACAGCTGGCGCGCCGCGTCGCAGTTGCGCGGCGAGTAGATCACCTCCGCGAGCTCGGTGAGGCGGATCCCCGAGCGGCGCGCGAGCAGGCCGAGCACGTCGGCCTCCGCGCGCACCGCGTCGCCGACGACGAGGTAGATCTCCGTGCGGTTGCACGTCGAGATCACGACCGCCTCGCGGACGTCCGGCGTCGCGACGGCCTGTGCGGCGAACTCGCCCGCCTGCTCGTCGCCGAACGCCAGGCGCTCGCGCAGGGCGACCGGCGCGGTCTTGTGAGAGACACCCAGTGTCAGCAGCTCGCTCATGCGCGCCCCGACTCGGAGGGGGAGTCGCCCTCTGCGCTCGCGCCCCGCGCGCGCTCGGACAGCGCGCTGAGCTCGCGCTGGATGCGCCCGACGCGCATCGCCATCACGGCGACGTACACGACGACGAGCACGAGCAGCGTGATGTACGCGGCGGCGACGTACTTCCCCGCCTCGTGCAGAGGGAGCGCGGGCAGCTGCGCGAGGAGCGCGGTCACCGCTGGCCCTCGCGCCCGGCGCGCGGGTGCGCGCGCATGCTCGTGATCGCGCCGACGGAGGCGCCCGCGGGCAGCGGGAGCGACGGGGCCGCGCTGCGTCGCGGCGCGTGCTCGTACGCGCCCTCCCGCGCCTGCTCCTGGCGGCGCAGCGAGCGCAGCTGCGCACGCGCGCGCTTGGTCTGCAGCTCCAGCGCGTAGAGCGTCGCGTACAGCAGCGCGATCCCCAGCAGGGAGGCGACGAAAGTCAGCTCCATCGCGGCGGGCAGGTTCCCGGTCGCGCCGAGCACGCGTGGGTGCACGTACGCGCTCGACAGCCTGACGGCGATGAAGTTCATCGGCACGAACGCCCCCGCGGTGATCGCGAACACCGACGCGTAGCGCGCCTGGCGCTCGGGGTCCTCGATCGCGAAACGCAGCGGCTGGTAGGTCGCGTACAGCAGGAACACGATCAAGAACGAGACGAGCGTCGGCTCGTCCCACACCCACCAGTGCCCCCACGACCCCTTCGCCCAGATGGAGCCCGTGATCAGAGCCGCAAGCCCGAAGATCAGGCTCATGTGGATCGCGACGTACGAGCGGACGTCCCAGCGCGGGTCGCCGCTTCGCAGATGCGCGATCGCGAGGACCCCGCCCGCTATGAAGCCGCCCAGCGAGACGATCGCGAGCGGGACGTGGACGTAGAAGATCTTCTGCAGGAAGCCCTGCTCGGCATCCAGCGGCGCGTAGAAGAACACGAGCGACAGCGCAGTCGCCATCACCACGGCCGTCGTGACCGCGAGCACCCGTGGCGTGATGCGGCCTTTCCAGTGCATGTCAGTCTTCCACGAGAAAGTCGAACAGGGCGTACGCGATCAGCCCGAACAACAGATCATAGAGGGCCAGCGTCAACAGCCATCGCCCCGCCGGCGCTTCGGCGGCCCTGATCGCGAGCAGCGGCGAGCTCGCGCGCGCGCCGGCGATCACCACCGGCACTAGCAGAGGCAGCGCGAGCAGCGGTCCGAGCAGATCGCGCGCTCGCGTGTGCACCGTCAGCGCCGAGATCAGCGTCCCGATCACCGCGATCCCGACGTCCCCGAGAGCGAGCACCGCGACGAGGCCGCCGAGCCCCGGCCCGATCGAGGGGCCGAGCAGCAGCACGGCGAACGCCGGCACGGCCACCAGCTCGAGAACGACCAGATACGCGAGCAGCGCGAGCACCTTCGCCGCGAGCAGCGCCGTGCGATCGACGGGCGCGAGCAGGAAGCCGTCGAGCGCGCCCTCCTCGGCGTCCGCGACGAACAGGCGGTTGATCCCGAGCATCGCCGCGAACAGCAGCGTCACCCACAGGATGCCGGCGGCGAGGTCGCCGTCGATGGTGTTGCGGTTGAGCGCGAAGTGGAACACGACGAACGTCGTCAGCGAGAACAGCGACATTCCCGGCACGGACTCCAGCGTGCGCAGCTCGACGAGCATCTCCTTGCGCAGCAGCGCGCCGACGGTGCGTTTCACCGGTACAGCTCCGCGAGCTCCGACGAGCGCACCGCGGCGCGCTCGCGCAGCACCGCCACGCGCCCCGCGCGCAGGCCGAGCACGAGGTCCGCTTCCGCTAGGCCGCCCGTGGGGTCGTGGCTCGAGATCACGCGCGTGCGCTGGCCGATCTCCGATCGGCCCTCCGCGCACAGCAGCTCCTCGACGATCTCGCGCGCCGCGGGGTCGAGGTGCGCGTAGGGCTCGTCCAGCAGCAGCAGCTCGGGGTCGTGCAGCACCGAGCGCGCGATCGCGACGCGCTGGACCATCCCTCGCGAGAGCGTGCGCAGCGGCTCGTCGGCGCGGTCGTCCATGCCCACGCGCTCGAGCATCTCGCTGACGCGCGCGCGCGGAAGGCCGTACAGGCGCGCGTGGTAGAGCAGGTTCTCGCGCGCGCTCAGCTCGCGGTAGAGCATCGGCTCGTGCGCGAGCATCCCGATCCGCCCGCGCACCGCCCAAGCTTCGCCCGGCAGCGCGCGGTCGAACACGCGCACGCTGCCGGCGTGCGGGCGCAGCAGCGTCGCGAGCACGCGCAGCAGGGTCGTCTTGCCGGCGCCGTTGGGCCCGAAGACGACGAGCGTCTGGCCCTCCTCGAGCGTGAGCGTGACGCCGCTCAGCACGCGCCGTTCGCCGTGGTTGCGCGCGAGCTCCTCCAGCTGCAGCGCGGGCACGCTCCGCCGCCAGGCCTCAGACGAGCGCCGCGCGCGACGCCTGCGCGCGCGCGATCAGCTCGCGCACGGCCCGCTCGCCGTCAGGCGCCGCCAGCAAGGCGATCGGGTCGGGATCGCCGCCCACGATCTCCTCGAAGAACTCCTTGCGTTCCTGGTAGGTCGCGAGCGTCGCCTTCGCCCAACCGCGCGCGTCGTTGAGCAGCAGCGCGAGCGCCGCGTAGGGTTCGCCGAACTGCTCGCGGATCTCGCGCTTCATCCGCTTGGCGAGCGCGGGCGAGGCGCCGGCCGTCGAGATCGCGATCGCGAGCGGCCCGTTGCGCACGATCGCGGGCAGGATGAAGTTGCACAGCGGCGGCACGTCGACGACGTTCACGAGCATCGCCCGCCGCTCGGCGTCCTCGAACACGGCGATGTTGACGTCGGTGTCGTCCGTCGCCGCGATCGCGAGGAACGCCCCCTCGAGGTCGGCGACGCCCGCGTACGGGCGCGCGAGCCACTCGATCGAGCCCTCGCGCGCGTACTCGCGCAGCGCGTCGTGCGCGGACGGCGCGATCAGCGTCACGTTGCCGTCGCACGCGAGCAGGCCCTCGACCTTCTCGAGGCCGACGTCGCCGCCGCCCACGACCACGCAGCGGCGGCCGCTGAGCCGCAGGCATGCGATGTAGAGCGGCGTCTCGAGCATCCCCCGCACGCAGCTCTGGTCGCACACGCCCCTGCGCAGCTGGCATACGCACTCCTTGCCTGCATAAGCCTGGGCGGGCATGCGTACAGCGTAGTCGCAGCGAACGCGCGGGAGCGCGCGCGAGCCTAGGAGCGCGGCAGGCCGCGCCCGAGGATGC
>DATBCA010000278.1:0-2253 GCA_036270715.1 Solirubrobacteraceae bacterium | reverse complement strand
GCCCAGTGCAGCGGCGTCTCCGACGGGCCGTCCGCGCAGCCCGCGCTCGGGTCGGCACCGGCGGCGATCAACAGCCGCACCACCGCGGGGCCGTTCGCGAAGTACCCCGGCCAGTCGGACGCGACGTGCAGCGGCGTGCGCCAGCTGCCTCCTCGCCGGCCGGCAATGCGTGCGTTCGCCAGCTGCGGATGCTCGTCGAGCAGCGCCGCCAGGTCGCCCAGCTCTCCCGAATGGATGGCGCTCGTGAGCGCGATCGCGCGCCGATCGGTCGGCGCGAGGTCGAGGTTTGCCGACGCCATCACGCGTGATTCATGCGCTCGGTTTTGCAGCTTGCGACGACTTCGCGCGGCCGTGCAGGTCGTCGATGGTCAGGGGATGCGCCGGAGGCGCATCCAGGGGACGCGTTGAGGTGGCCTCGAGCGTCGCTCGCACGTTCAGGAGCTCGCCCGACTCCAGTAGCCGCCACCCGGGGTCGTCGTCCATGCGCTCGCTCGCGATCGTCACCAGCGGGTGCTTGGAGCCGTGCTTGGATACGACCCGCGTTCCGAAGCCGCTTTCGTGTTCGAGCTCCCCGCCCGCCGCGCGCTCGAGCACGTACAGCTCGTGCGTTTCCGGGTAGCGCAGCGCGAGCAGCTCGTCGCGCGTCGCGAGCACGAAGTTCATCGCGAACACCGGCAGGTTCTCGGCGACCCACTCGCACGCGCGCAGGATGCCCTCGGCGAGGTCGTCATGAATCCGGATCTCGCGCGTGATCAGCGCGAAGAAGCGCTCGGAGTCCGTGTCGCCGCGCACCAGCGAGAGGTCGTCGCCGAGGTGCGCCTCGAGCTTCGGCAGGTCCTCGATCACGCCGTTGTGCGCGAACAGACGCCCGTCCTGCTCGAACGGGTGCGTGTTGCGCATCTCCAGCGCGCCCGTCGACGCGAAGCGGATGTGCGCGATGAACGTCTGCGACTCCACCTCCTTCGCCTCGCGCGCGAACGCGCGGTCGTCGAATGCCGCGATCGGCCGCTTCGCTACGTGCGGCTCGCCTTTCTCGCCGAACCATCCCAACCCCGTGCCGTCGGGCTCGCGGTGGCTCTGCACCACCAGGCTGTCCGGCGCCTGCAGCAGCCAGAACGTCGCCCGCGCCCGCCGCGTCCCCGCGCTCATGCCAAACAGCCGGCACATTGCCACTCGACACTACCCGTGCCCGCCGCGCGCGTCACGTCAGGCCGGCGCAGCCGGCCCCTTCCCTCCTGTCCGCCGATGTGCAATACTTAAGTGAATGCTTCAGTATTCGCCCATGCCGCTCGAGCCGCCGGCCGAGGTCGTTTTCCACGCGCTGTCCGACGCGAACCGGCGCGCGATGATCGACCGGCTGCTCGACGGGCCCGCGTCCGTCAGCGAGCTCGCGCGGCCGCTTCGCATCTCGCTGCCCGCCGTCGTCCAGCACCTGCACGTGCTCGAAGACAGCGGAGTCGTGCGCTCGCACAAGGTCGGGCGCGTGCGCACGTGCGAGATCCAGCCCGTCGCGCTGAGCGCGGCCGAGCGCTGGATCAGCGAGCGGCGCGCCGCCTGGGAGGCGCGGCTCGATCGTCTGGGCGAGTTTCTTGCCACGCACACCGATGAGTCCGATCCGCGCGAGCGGTCAAAGAAAGGGAGATCGACATGAGCAACAGGTCCACAGCGCACGCCACGTTCGTCATCGAGCGCGACTACGACGCCGCACCCGCGCGGGTCTTCAGCGCGTGGGCCAGCCTCGAGGCCAAGAACCAGTGGTTCGGGCCCGACGGCGGCGGCGAGGATCACGTGCTCGACTTCCGCGAGGGCGGCCGCGAGCACTTCGAGGCCGGCGGCGGCGGCGACGTATACCTCTACGACGCGCTCTACGAAGACATCGTCCCCGACGAGCGCATCGTCTACACGTACAACATGCACCGCAACGGCGTGCGCATGTCGGTGTCCGTGTCGACCGTCGAGCTGCTCGCGGCCGGCGAGCGCACGCACCTGCGCTACACCGAGCAGGGCGCCTTCCTCGACGGCCAGGACACGCCCGCCGCGCGCGAGCACGGCACGCGCGAGATCCTCGACAAGCTCGCCGGCGCGCTCGCGCAGGGGACGCTCGCGCGATGAGCGCGCTCACGCTGGACGACTCGCCGGAGGTGCCGCGCGCGGGCGTGGGCCCGGGCGCGCCGGCGGGCGCGCGCTCGCGCTGGCCCGCGCTCTACGTGCTCTGCGTCGGCATGCTCATGATCGTCCTCGACGTCACGATCG
>DATBCA010000277.1:0-5198 GCA_036270715.1 Solirubrobacteraceae bacterium | reverse complement strand
ACAGAATGGGACTCAGTCTTGATCCTATGTGTGTGGCGCGCGGTTCAGGCGCCTCCAGACGCGCGCCGCCACGCGGGTGCGGCGCCGGGCAGGCGGGTCGGTCACCTGCTCACTCCGGCGTATTACTCTCCGCCCACGGGTAGCGGAGTGACATGGAAGCTGCGCACGTGGCGGAGCCTGCTCGAGCTGTCGCGATCACAACCGAAGCCGGCGCGCTTGCGGGCGACCTCGCGCTTCCGGATCGCGCCGCGGGAGTCGTCGTCTTCGCACACGGCAGCGGGAGCAGCCGCTACAGCCCCCGCAACCGCATGGTCGCGGCGCGTCTCAACGACGGCGGACTCGCGACGCTGATGCTCGACCTGCTGACGCAGGACGAGGAGAAGCACGACCTGCGCACGCGCGCGCTGCGGTTCGACATCCCGCTGCTCGGGCAACGAGTGGTGACGGCGCTCGATTGGCTGGCGCGCGAGCCGCCGACCAAAGACCTCCGCGCCGGCTGCTTCGGCGCGAGCACCGGCGCCGCCGCTGCGCTGCTCGCCGCGGTGGAGCGGCCGGATCGCGTGCGCGCGGTCGTCTCGCGCGGCGGGCGACCGGATCTGGCCGGCTCGAGCCTGCGGTCCGTGATGGCGCCGACGCTGCTGATCGTCGGCGGCGCCGACCCGCTGGTCGTGGAGCTCAACCGCGAGGCGCAGCAGCAGCTCCCGTGCGAGTCGCGGCTGGACGTCGTCCCCGGCGCCACGCACCTGTTCGAGGAGCCGGGCGCGCTCGAGCGCGTGTCAGAGCTGGCTCGCAACTGGTTCCTCGCCAAGCTCGGGCGTTGAGGGCGAACGTGACGAACCCGCCGTTTGCCGATCGACGCGACGCGGGCCGCGAGCTGGCCGGCAGGCTCGCCCACTACCGGGATCGCGAGGGAGCGATCGTGCTCGGCCTGCCACGTGGAGGCATGCCGGTCGCCTACGAGGTCGCGTGCGCGCTGCACGTGCCACTCGACGCGTTCGTCGTGCGCAAGCTCGGAGTTCCGTGGCGCCCCGAGCTGGCGATGGGCGCGCTCGCGTCCGGAGGCGTTCGCGTGGTCAATGAGGAGGTGGTCGCGGCGCTCGACGTCGACGAGGACACGATCGAGGCGGTGACCGAGCGAGAGCTGCGCGAGCTCGAGTGCCGCGAACGCTGCTACCGGGGAGCGCGCGCGCCGATCGGCGTCGCCGAGCGCACGGCGATCGTCGTGGACGATGGCCTCGCGACGGGGGCCACGATGCGCGCCGCCGTCGCCGCGCTGCGATCACGCCACGCGCGCGCGATCGTGATCGGCGCTCCGGTCGCCTCGGCGATCACCCGCGCGGAGCTCGCGTGCGCGGTCGATGAGATGGTCTGCGAGCACACCCCGGAGCCGTTCATGGCGGTGGGCCTCTGGTACAGCGACTTCTCGCCCGTCACCGACGAGCAGGTCCGGCGGCTGCTCGAGTGCTCGCGGGCGCGCGGCGCGCAAGGCGAACGGCTCACGGAGCTCCAATAGCGAAGCGCGGGCGGGCGCCGCCGGCCTCGCGGTATCCTCGACGCGCGCGAGCGCGGCCGCGGCGAGCGGGCTGGGCGAGCGGATACGCTCGCGAGGTGCTGGTTCGCCTCGTCGACGAGGGCGCGATCGCGATCGGACAGCTCTCGCACGCGTGGCTGTCCGGGCAGATCGCGCGCGCGTGGGGGAATGATCGCTTTCCCGCGCCCGATCCGCGCGAGGAGATCGCGCTCGGCGCCGAGCAGCACGACATCGGCTGGGCGCGGGCGGACCTCGAGCCGCCGTTCAATTCCAACACGGGCCTGCCGCGTAACTTCCTCGAGCTGACGGTCGAGGATCACCTCGCGATCTGGCGCGGTGCTCCTGAGCGCCTGATGAGTCAGAGCGCGCACGCGGCGCTCGTGGTGTCGCTGCACGCGCGCTCGCTGTCTGAACTACGCGCGCGGGCCTCGCCGGATCACGCGGCGAAGCTGCAAGAGCACGTCAACGACGAGCGCGCTCGGCAGGCGCGACTCTGCGAGCTGCTGGGAGTGTCGGAGTCGGCGCTCGAGCGCACGCGCCGGCAGATGTGGACATGGGACGGGCTCTCGCTCGCGCTGTGCAACGCGTGGCGTCCGTTCACCGCCAAAGGGGTCCCCGGGCGCGATGGCCCGATCGATGTCGAGTTGCGCGATCGCGGGGGTGGCGCCACCACGCTCGACCCCTGGCCGCTCGCGGCCGAGAGCGTGGAGGTTCGCTGCGAGGCGCGGCGGATCGCGGGACGCTTCGAGAGCGAGCTCGCGATGCGCGAGGCGCTCGCGAGTGCGCGGCCGGTCACGCTCGCCTTCGAGCTCGTCGCTCCGTGAGCGGGGCGCGAAGCACCCCGCGCGGTAGACGACGATCAACTCCCGCGCCGCTCAAACAAGCAGATACACGCGTATCGCGCGCCTGCCCGCGCGAGCGGTGAATGAGGTCACGTGGTACGTGTGCCCGCGATATCTCAAGGTCCCGCCGGCGGGCAGCGCACTCGGCCACGGCCATGCGCTGCCGGCGAGCTGAGCAGACCCGCCGCGCGCAAACGTGAGTGCGCCGGTGAGTCGTGCGATCGCCCGCACGATCACCGCCGGCCGCGCCGATGCGAGCGCGTAGCGGCTCCATATGCGTTCGGCGATCAGACCGAGCTCGATTGCCCTGGCAGCGTCGCATACCGTCGCGCCGCTCACGCGCTGGGGCGGGACCAGCAACGTGACCCGCAGGCTGCCGGACGGGAAGGCCCTCGCCGTGAACGAGAACGCCTCCGCGCTCGCGCCGCGGTAGTTGACGGGCGCGAGCTGCGGCTCGTTCGCCGACACGACCGGGGCGGTGCCTTCGATGGGAAGCGCGTGATTGCCGGAGAAGAGCGCAACCGGTATGCCGAGAAAGCGCGTCTCGAGCTTGACGTAGCCGAGATCGTCCTGCACGGACAGCAGGTAGCGGCCCACGGTGCGGCGGTGCAGCCGCAGCGTTCCACCCGCAGGAGCAATGATGTACGGCCCCCCCACGTCCACGATCGCGCCCCTCGGGGAGCTCACGCGCAGGCGCACGATGTGCGTGCGCGAGTAGATGAGCCTCGTGACGGCCGCTCGCATCGCCGCGCGGTTTTCACTTGCAACCGCGCGCAGCAGCGGAAGGTAGCCTTCGACCTGTCGCTGGTCGTTGTGGACGCCGGGGCCCTTGAGCTCCTGCAGGTAGATACGTTCGGCGACCTGCCCTGCGGCCCGGGCGAGCGTGCCTGCGGCAGTTCCCGCGCAACGCGCGCTCGTCTCTGATGCCGGTTGCACGCTCGCGGAGTCGCGTGTGCCGGTGTTTGAGCTGCCACATGCGCTCGCGCCGAATGCAGCCATGAACACCGCAGCACCGGCCACGAGCACGCGCGCCCGGCACGGGGCGCGCTTGGCAGCGCGTGTGTGAGTAAGGCGCCGGCGCCCCATCGGTGACATCAGTATCCGCGCGGGCGCTTAATGCGGCCCTAACCGTGTAATGAGAAGCCGCTCAGCAGACGCGAGAAGGCGCACGCGGCCGCTAGGTGGTCGACCGCGGCTTTGATGTCGCGCCGCCGCGATGCCGGGCACGCACTTGTCGCCGAATAGCGACCAGTCCGCGTATACGAACCTAGATCGGGCGCAGGTCTCCGGCCACGAAGCGGTCGCGCAGCACGAACTTCTGCACCTTGCCCGATGGCGTCATGGGGAACTCGTCCATGAGGACCCAGACGCGCGGTGCCTTGTACGGCGCGAGCTCCGCTCGGACGTAGGCGTCGAGCTCGCTCGCCCGCGGCGCCGATCCTGGGGCGGGGCGGATGAACGCGCACACCTGCTCGCCCCATTTCGCGTCGGGGATCCCGACGACCGCGACGTCTCCGACGGTCTCGTGCGTGAACAAGCGCTGCTCGATCTCGCGCGGAAAGATGTTCTCGCCGCCGCGGATGATCATGTCCTTCAACCGCCCCTCTATGCGGCAATACCCGCGCTCATCCATCGAGGCGAGGTCGCCGGTGCGCAGCCATCCGTCGCCGTCGATCGCCGCGGCGGTGGCGTCGGACATCTCGTAATACCCGTGCATCACGAGGTAGCCGCGCGCGCACAGCTCGCCAACCACGCCGCACGGCACCGTCTCACCCGTGGCGGGGTCGGCGACTCGGACCTCGGTGTGCGGGAGCGGCCTCCCCACTGTGTTGGCGCGGTCGTCGAAGCAATCGTCAAGGCGTCCCTGCGTGATCGTCGGCGAGCTCTCGGTCTGTCCGTAGATGATCGAGAAGCGCACGCCCAGCCGGTCCTCGATCCGCTTGACGAGATCGGGCGCCACGAGGGCGCCACCCGAGAGCGCCGCGCGCACGCACGAGAGATCGCGCGTATCGAACCCCGGCTCCTCGGTCAGGGCGATGAGAACGGTCGGGACCCCGGCGAGCGCGGCCGCTCGCTCGGTCTCGATGAGGTCGAGCATCAGACCGGGCTCGAACGCGAGCACGGGGATGTGCACGAGCCGGTGGGAGACGCAGCCGAGCGCGCCGAGGCCGCACCCGGCGGTGTGAAACAAGGGGAACGGATTCACGTAGGACTCGCCGGGCTCGAAGCCGAGCCCTCCAAGCGTCATCCGGCCGTTGTTGGTCAGCCCGCGGTGGTGCAGAAGCGCACCCTTGGGAAAACCCGTCGTGCCCGACGTGTACTGGATCTGCACGGGATCGGTGGCGCGCACCTCCGGCAAACGCTCGGTGGGTGAGCCCGAGTTCAGAAAGGCTTCGAAGTCGACGAACGAGATGCCCTCGCGCAGACGCGGAAGCTCGCCGCGGACGGCCTCGAGAGACTCGGCCATCGGATTGCCTCGAAACTCGGGCAGCAGGAATATGCCCGCCGAGCCGGACTGGTCGAGGACGTACTCGAGCTCGGCGGGTTTGTAGGCGGGGTTGACGGTCACCAGGATGAGACCGGCCAACGCGCTCCCGAACTCGAGCACCTCCCACTCGGGGATGTTGGGCGCCCACACGGCCACGCGCTCCCCGCGCTCGAAGCGGCCGAGCAGCGCGCGCGCGCAGCGCTCCGCGTCTTCCAACAACTCTGCGTAGGTCCAGCGCCGGCGGGACGCCGAATCAGGGTGTCCAGCGACGAGCGCCGCCTGATCGGGCATCGCCTCCGCGGCATCGCGCAGGATGCCTCCGACGGTGGTGTCGAGG
>DATBCA010000276.1:0-4197 GCA_036270715.1 Solirubrobacteraceae bacterium | reverse complement strand
CACGACACCCTGCCGGGTGCTGCAAGGCGCAGGTCGCAGGTTCGAGCCCCGCCGTCTAGGCGCCCGGCGAGCCCGTCAGAGCAATCGTCGGGTGACCGATTTCGCGGCGGGTGCGGCCGGCTACTTGATCGCGCCGCGGGTGGTGGTGACGACTCGTTCGGCCAACTGCGGCGCGCTACCGCCATCCGCGAGCTCCCCTGCCGCGGCGACCACGGCGGCGGCGGTGGAGCCAACTGCTTCGGGCGCGCTCGGGACCACGCCGAGACCGGGCGTCGGCGGCTGCGGAGTCGGCAGGCGCGGGAGGGCCGGAGGCTGAGGGGTCGCGAACGTCGGCGTCAGTCCACGCGGAGCGCCGGCGCGCACGGCACCCGGACTCGACGCGCGGCTGCCGCTGCCCGCCGGTGCCGCGATCGAAGACGGAACGGTCTGGAAGCCCAGCGGACGCGCGGAGCTTGAAGAGCCCGGGACAGCGGCACTCGCCGGAGCGTGCACGCTCGCGCGCCGAGCGGCGGGTGCAGTTAGGCGAGAGCCTCGCGCGCGCGCGTGTGCGCTCCCGACCGCGGCAGCGCCGGTCGAGGGGCCCGCGGCGGCGAGACGGTGCGGCGCTGAGCTGAGCGCGAGGCTCCCCACGCCGGCGCCGCCCGCGGTCACGAGCACCAGCACCGAGCCGATCGCCGCCCGGCTCGGGAACGGCCAGAGAGCGCCTGTCGCGTGGCCGATCGCGTGGCCGTGCGCGCGTCGGAGCACGCTGCCGATGACGTGTGGACGCCGCGCGCGACCGGCGTGCGCGCGCAGGCGAAGCGCGAGGGCGGGCGGGGCGAAGGAGGCGAGTGCTGCGCGCGCGCGTGTGCGCGCGCGGAACAGGAGCTGGCGGACGGCGCCCTCGCCGATCCCGAAGTCGACCGCGAGCTCGCGCGTGCTGCGCCCGGCGAGAGAGCTCGTCAGCGCCTCGCGCTCGCGCGACGGGAGCGCGGCGATCGCCGAGAGCGCGGCGCGCGCGCGCACGGAGCGCTCGAACTCCTCCTCCGCCGAGTGGACGCACGCGCTCTCCTGCGCGGTCTCGCTCGCCATCTCCGGCCGGTCACCGAGCATGTGCAACGCGGCGTTGTGCACGATCGCGAATAGCCACGCGCGCGCGTGGCGCACCTCGCACCCGCGCCGCAACGAATCCCAAGCACACGCGAGCGCGTGCTGCAGCGCGTCCTCGGCGGCGTGGTCGCCAACGATGCGGCGGGCGTGTGCGAGCAGCTGCACTCGATACCGCTCGACGACCGCCTCGAATGCGCGCTCGTCGCCGTCTCGTGCGAGCTCCAAGAGGCGCGAGTCGTCCGCACCCCTGAGCGCTATCGGCCGCCTGGGCGGCGCTTCCGTCCCGGTGGGAGACACGCACTCATGCAACCGCCGCGCCCGGTGGCGCATGCGCGGCGTGGACCAATGTTCGAACTTGCGTAACGGCTGTCGCGGGCGCGCATCTCAACGGACCCGATCACTTCGGGACCCGAGCATTTGACATGGAGGAGGACCTGATGACCACCCACTCTTGCGCAGCGGCGAGCAGCCGGCGACGGGGGCGCCGCCGGCGGCGCGCAGGCGTCTCGGCCCTGGTGGTCGTGGGCGTCTGCGCCCTTGCCGCGGTACCCGCCGCACCCGCTGTGGCTGCGGCTGAAGAACCGAAGGCGACCGTCACGGCGGAAGCGCCGGGCGCCTCCGCGTCGGGCGAAGCTTCGCTGAGCGTCGCGGACCCAGGCGGGAAAGCCTCGGAACTGCTCAGCAAACTGACGATCTCGCAGCTTGCGTCGCTGCTGAAAACGACGCCTGCTCAGGTGAAGAGCCTGATCGAAACCGCGACCGGAGGGGCGCTAGGCGGCGTCGTCGGGGAACTGCTCGCCAAGCCTGGCGCGACACTCGAAGAAGTCAAAAAGCTGCTCGCGGAAGGCGGCCTCAGCTCTGCGCCCGTCGAACAGGCGATCGCCCCGCTCGTCGCGACCGCGACTGAAACAGCAGGACAGGTGCGCGGCGTCGTCTCGTCGGCGCTGGCCGACCTCTCAGAAGACGGCGGCGTGGCCGAGCTCGCACACGAACTCGCCCTGCCGACGCCGGCGCTCGAAGCACCGCAGCTCAGCCCGGCCACCGTCGGACAGGCGGCGGAAACGCTCGGCACGACGGCCGCACGCCTCAGCTCGGCCCTCCTCGGGGCGGGCGCGATCTCGCAGCCGCTCGCCGGCTTCTCGCCGCTGGCGATGTCGTCTGTCGAACGCGCGTCGACCAGCGCGGAACGCGTCGCGAACAACGGCACGACGCTTGTGATCGGCTCGCCGACCGGCACCGGCGGCGTGACGCTCACGACCGTCAACTCGACGAGCACCCCCGGTGGCGTCGCCGCCTTCAAAGGAGCCTCGCCCGCACGCGCGAGCAACGCGTTCTCGATTCTCTCGCTGAAGGTCACGCGCGCAGGCACGATCCTCGAGAAGGTGAGGCTGCCCGGTCCCGGCCGCGTGAGCGCCGTCGCGAGCGCGACGAAAACGCTGGCGCGCAGGTCATCGCACGGGCACGCGCTCGCCCGGCGGATCACCGTCGCCTCGACCGCCGCGAACTCATCCGGTGGCACGCTCACGCTGACCCTGCGTCCACACGGCGTCAGCGGCGCGCGGCGCACCCGGATCACGGTCGCCACGACGTACACGCCGACGGGAGGCTCCGCGCGCACCGTCACGAGGGTCGTCACGATCGGCCGCAGAGGGAGCAGGCAGAAGGGGTAACCGTATCCCGCGCACGTACGCCGCTTCGCCCCACCTCCCCGGGCGAGCGGCGTAAGCAAGCGGCGGCGCCCGAGGCAGGTTGCCGAGGCGCCGCCGCAGCGCGGGCCGTAGCTCGAGCAGTGGGGGAGCGGGGATCGCTCGTTCGCGCGAGATGGAGCCGGGGCGCGGGAGCGCAGAGGCGGCTGAGGCCGCGCGTGCCGGGTGCGCCCACCGATAGCCTTGGCGGCCCGAGCGACGATGCACTCACCGTCCCGCACCGACGTCGAGGAGCGCGCGGCGAGCGGAGTCTCGCGCGCACCGCGAGCCCGCGTGGCGCGCACGCGCGAGCGCCCACGCTCCCCGTGGGCGCGCCACATCGCCGTGCGCGCGCTCGAGCGCGCACGGGTCGGCCCACGAGCGCTGACGCTCGCGACAGGGCTGGCGGCGTCGGTGCCGGTGATCGCCGCGACCGTCAAGGCGGTGCGCGACGGCTGGGTTCCGACGGCCGACCAGGCGATCATCGCGACGCGCTCGTACGACGTGTTCACCTCGCACACGCCGCTCGTGGGGCAGTACTCCTACGCCGGGCACGTGACCGGCCAGCTAACGCACAGCCTCGGCCCGATGCTCTACTGGCTGCTCGCGATTCCCGCGCACTTCGGCAGCTCGGCGAGCATCACCGAGACGATCGCCGCCGCGAACGTGCTGTCGATCGTCGGCGTCGTCGCGCTCGCGCGCCGGCGCGGCGGCCTCGTGCTGATGTTCGCGACGGCGCTCGCGGTCGCGCTGATGTGCCAGTCACTCGCCGGCGAGGTGCTGCACGACATCTGGAACCCCGACGCCGGCCTATTCCCGTTCACGCTCCTGATCTTCCTGTGCTGGTCGCTCGCCTGCGGCGAATACCGTCTGCTGCCGCTGACCGCGCTCGTCGCGAGCTACGTGCTGCAGGCGAACCTCATGTACTTCGCTGCGACGGTGGGGATGCTCGCCGTGGCCGCGGCCGGCCTGCTGTGGCCGCTGCGCTCGCGCAAGCGCGTGCGCGCGGCGTTCGCCGAGGGAGCGCGTGCGCAGCGACGCTCCGTGTCGCGCTTCGCGGCCGCCGCGCTGGCGGTCGCGGCGGTCTGCTGGAGCTTCCCCGTCGCCGACCAGCTCACCGAACGCACGGGGAACATGACGCTCGTGGTGCAGTCCGCGACCGCGCACAAATCGACGCTCGGAGCAAGCGCCGGCTGGCACGCGGTGGTGCGCGCCGTCGGCGTGCGCCCATGGTGGCTGTACGTCCCCGTCGACCGCTGGCAGCGTCAGTACGACGTGCGCAAGGCGCCGCGAGCGCACACCGAATACAGCGCAGTCCTGCTGCTGCTCGCGCTCGCCGGGGTGCTCGCGGTGAGCCTCGCGCGCCGGCGCCGCGACCTCGCCTCGGCGGCGCTGATCGCGTTCGTGCTCTGTGGCGCGCTGG
>DATBCA010000275.1:0-7188 GCA_036270715.1 Solirubrobacteraceae bacterium | reverse complement strand
CTTCGAGCCGATTCGCGAGGACTACGACTTCATCTGCATCGACACCCCGCCGAGCCTCGGCCTGCTGACGATCAACGCGCTGACCGCGGCCGACAAGGTGATCGTCCCCGTGCAGTGCGAGTATCTCTCGATGCGTGGGCTTATCCAGCTTCAGAACACGCTCGCGATGATCCGCGAGAACCTGAATCCCGACGTCGACATCGAGGGTATTCTCCCGACCCTGGTGGATTCGCGGACGATCCACGCCAAGGAGGCGATCGAGATCCTGGAGGAGAACTTCGGCGATCGTGTGTTCGCGTCGAGGATTCGTAAGACGATTCGCTTCGCCGAGGCTCCGGTAAAGGGCATGTCGGTGCTCAAGTACGAGCCGGACGGCGTCGCCGCCCAGTCCTATCGTCAGCTCGCCCAGGAGGTGCTCGAGCATGGGAAACGCTAAGCGCGCGAGCATGCGTGAGGGCCCACTCGCGGCGCTCTTCCGCAAGACCGAAGAGCTCGAAGGCGAGGCGGGCGCCGCCGAGGCGGAGCCGACCGCCGAGCAGCCGCATCCCGCCGCCGAATCCGCTGCCGCCGCGGAGCCGCGCCGCCGGCGCGCCGACGGGCGGCCGCACCCCGCGCTCGAGGACGTAGACGCTCCTGTCCGCGAGGCCGACGAGCACCGCGTCCCCTCGCCGCAGGAGCGCCTGCGGCACGCGTTCTCCTCCGAGCTCCCGCACGACCTGATGGAACGCGCGGGCGCCCCTGCCTCGCCCCAGCGCGAGGAATACCGCTCGCCGGCTGCTTTCGAGAGCGACGAGCCCACCGGCTCTCCGATGATCCGCGTCGTGGGCGTCGGCGGCGCGGGAGTCAACGCGGTCAACCGCATGGTCGAGGCCGAGGTCGAGGGCGTCGAGTTCCTAGCGATCAACACCGACATGCAGTCGCTCCAGCAGTCGACCGCGGACGTGACGCTGCACATCGGCGCCGAGCTGACGCGTGGTCTGGGCTCCGGCTCGGACGCGAGCATCGGCCGCGCGGCGGCGATGGAGGATTACGACCACATCAAGTCGCTCCTCAAGAACTCGGACATGATCTTCATCACCGCGGGGGCCGGCGGCGGCACCGGCACCGGCGCCGCGCCGATCATCGCCCGCATCGCGCAGGAAGTCGGCGCGCTCACGGTCGCGATCATCACCAAGCCGTTCGACTTCGAGGGCTCGCGCCGCGGTGAGCAGGCAAAGCGCGGCATCGACGCGCTCGCGCAGGAGGTCGACACGCTGATCGTCGTCCCCAACAACCGCCTGCTCGCGGTGCTCGACCAGCAGACCGCGATGGTCGAGGCCTTCCGCGTCGCCGATGACGTCCTGCGCCAGGGCGTGCAGGGAATCTCGGACCTCGTCACCCTGCCCGGGCTGATCAACCTCGACTTCGCCGACGTGCGTACGATCATGAGCGACGCTGGCAGCGCGCTGCTCGGCATCGGCATGGGCGTCGGCGAGGCACGCGCGACCGAGGCGGCCGCGCAGGCGGTTTCCTCCCCGCTGTTGGAAACCTCGATGGACGGCGCGCGCTCGATCCTGCTTTCGATCACCGGCGGGCGCAGCCTGTCGCTGTGGGAGGTCAACGAGGCCGCGAAGTCGGTCTCCGCCGCCGCGCACCCCGACGCGAACATCATCTTCGGCGCGATGGTCGACGAGAAGCTCGACGACCAGGTGTGGGTGACGGTCGTCGCGACAGGCTACGGCGACGACGGGCGGCGCAGGAGCGTCGCGCGCCTGCGCGAGCCCGACGGCGAGCTGCGCGTACAGCGTGCGCGCGCGCCGCGCGCCGTCCGCGGACGCGCCGGGTTCTCGGGCGAGGATCTCGACGTGCCCGAGTTCATTCCCAACCGCTGACGACCCCCGGCCAGGAGCGTGTCGCGGCGCCCTGAGCGGGCGAAGGGCTGCGCTCGCGCGCACGGCGCGGCGTGCGAGCATGGCGCCCATGCCTGCACCTGATAGGGGCGTGGTCGCCGCCGGGCACCCGATGACGGCCGAGGCTGGAGCGCGGATCCTGCGCGAGGGCGGCAACGCGGTCGACGCCGCCGTCGGCGCGATGCTCACCTCGTTCGTCGCCGAGCCGCTGCTCACCGGACTGGGTGCGGGCGGATACATGCTCGTGGCGGGCGCCGGTCGCACGCCCTCGCTGCTGGACTTCTTCGTAGCCGCGCCGACCGACCCGCGCGCGAGCGATCCCGGCGACACCTCCGCCGCGGAGCTGCTCGCGATCACCGTCAACTTCGGCGTCACCGTGCAGGTCTTCCACGTCGGCCCGGCGTCGTGCGCCGTCTACGGCGCGCCCGCGGGTGCGTGCGAGGCCGCGAAGCGTTGGGGGACGATTCCGCTCGCAGAGCTCGCCGAGCCCGCCGCGCGCCTCGCGCGCGACGGCGTCGTCCTCAACCGGGGTCAGGCGTACGTGGCCGAGATCCTCGCCGACCTGCTGACCTCGACGCCCGAGTGCGCAGCGCTGTGGGCGCCGCAGGGTCGCGTGCTGCGCGAGGGCGAGACGTTGCGCAACGTCGAGCTCGCCGACGCGCTCTTGCGCCTCGGAGCCGACGGCGCGGAGCCGTTCTACACCGGCGACATCGCGCACGCCGTCTGTCGCTGGCTCGACGCGCGCGGGGGCACGATGACGCTCGACGACCTCGCGGCCTACGAGGCGATCGCGCGCGAGCCCGTGCGGATCTCCTATCGCGATCGCGACGTGTTCACCAACCCGCCGCCGTCGGCCGGCGGGACGCTGCTGGCGTACGCGCTCGCCCTCCTCGACCGCGGCCCCTCGCCGCCGTCTCTTGCCGAAATCCTCCGCGCGATGGACGCCGCGCAATCGGAGCGCACGCCGGAGTTCCTGGAGGGCCTCGCCGAGGAGGGCTTCCTCGAGCGCTTCCTGGGCTCGCGCCTCGGATCGACCACGCACATCTCGGTGCTCGACAGCGACGGCTGCGCCTGCAGCGTGACGTGCACGAACGGCGAGTGCTCGGGCGTCGTCGTGCCCGGTACGGGCCTTCACCTCAACAACGTGATGGGCGAGGAGGACCTCAGCCCGCTCGGCTTTCACCGCCACCCCGCGGGGCGGCGGATGCCGAGCATGATGGCGCCGACGGTCGTGACTGGCGGCGGCGAGGTGGAGCTTGTGCTCGGCAGCGCCGGCTCGAACCGCATTCGCTCGGCGCTACTTCAGACGATCGTCGCGGCCGTCGACCATGACCTCACCGCGACCGAGGCCGTCGATGCCCCGCGCGTCCACCTCGAGGACCGCGTCCTCTACGCGGAGCCGGGCATCGACCTCTCGACGGCGGGATCCTTCCACGACGAGATCGTGCGCTTCGGCGAGCGCAGCCTCTTCTTCGGCGGCGTACAGGCGGTGCAGCGCCGTGACGGCGCCCGGCTCGGCGCGGGCGATCCGCGGCGCGGCGGCGTCGCGGTGGCGGCGTGAGGCGCCTCGCGCCCGCGGGCGCGACGGCGCTCGGGTGCACGTTCATCGCGATCGGGTGCGGCGGCATCAGGGCTCCGGACCTGTTCGTGGTGCAGCGCAACGGTCCCGCGGCGGGGGAGACGCTGACGCTGCTCGTCAACGAAGAAGGCGGGGTGCGCTGCAACGGCGGGCCCGAGGGCAAGCTCGCGGACCCCGCTTTGCTGCAGGCGCGGTCGATCCAGGAAGGCCTCAAGGGAGCGGCGTCGGCGCACCTGTCGCTGCCCGCGGCCGGCGAATCCGTGTTCAGCTACTTCGTGCGCGACGAAAACGGGTCGGTTCGCTTCCACGACAACTCCCCGCGCCAGCCGAAGGTCCTGCGTGAACTGCAGGCGTTCGTGCTCGCGACCGCGCAGACCGTCTGCCATCTCGCCCAGTAGCGCGTGCTTATCGAGAGCGCCGCGCCGTGAGCATCAGGTTGTAGAAGACGGCGGCGGGCAGGCGCCCCTCGAACAGCGCGCGGTCGAGGTTCTGCAGCAGCAGGTAGCCGCGGTAGGCGTACTGGCGCCACGCCCACGGCACGTCCTCGGGCCGCGCTGTGGCCTCGAGCGTGCGGTTGGCCCAGCCGAACAAGTTCGCGAACAGCTCCTCGCCGGTCACGCGCACGTCGCGCAGCCCGCTCTCGCGCGCCGCGCGGGCGAGCTCGCCCGGCGCGAAGGCGTGTACGTCGACGAACGACTCGAGCGCCGCGTCGGGCTCCGCGTGCGCGTGGGCGCGCGCGGGGCGCGCGCGCAGCGCAAGGCGCCACAGCGGCGCCACCGCGCCGGCCGCGCGCTTGGGCACGCTCGCGAGCCGGTCGCCGGCGCGCGAAGGCTCGCCCGCGAACAGCACCGTCCCGCCGGGTGCGAGCACGCGCGCGAACTCCGTGAACGCGCGCTGCAGGTCGGGGATGTGGTGAAGCACCGCATGCCCGAGGACGAGATCGAACGAGCCGTCGGCGAACGGCAGGCGCTCGGCGTCGGCGCATCGCGTGCGCACGTCGAGCGCGAGGCGCGAGGCGTTCTCGCGCAGGGTCGCGAGCATTCCCTCGGAGATGTCGCTGCACGTTGCCTGCTCGATCACCCCGGCGCGGACGAGGTTCAGCGAGAAGTAGCCGGTGCCCGCTCCGATCTCGAGCGAGCGCGCGTACCGGCCCGGCTCACGGCCGAGCGCGCTCCGCACCTTCGCCAGCACCTGCGCGCGGCCGACGTCGCCAAAGTCGATCCCCCACTTCGCGTCGTAGCCGTGCGCGGCGACGTCGTGGTAGCGCGCGTTGACGTCGCGGATCTCTTCGTCCGAAAGCGCGGCGGGCACGCGGCGGACCATATACTCGCGCGCCGTGGCGGTGCGCCTGGGGCAGCAACACGAGCAGCGCGACCAGCCCGAGGGCGTCCCGCCGCTGGCGCTGACCGGCGAGCGCACGCTCCCCTACGTGCCCGCGGAGAACTACTGGTTCCGCCGGCACCTCGTCGTCTACGAATGGATCGCGGCTCGCGTTGCCGGCCTGCGCGTGATCGACATGGCGTGCGGCGAGGGCTACGGCTCCGACGTACTCGCCGCGAGCGCTTCGCACGTCACCGGCGTCGACGCGAACCCCGAGGCACACGAGCACGCGCGCCTGCGCTACCCGCGCGCGAACCTGCGCTTCGAACGCGCGCTCGTGGAGACCTTCGGCGAGCGCGCGGATGCAATCGTGTTCCTGCAGACGATCGAGCACCTGCGCGAGCCGGACGCCGCCCTCGCGCACTTCCGCTCGCTCCTGGAGGTTGGCGGAACGCTGTACGTGTCGACGCCCAACGTGCTCACGCTCGCGCCGCGCGGCGCGGAGCGATCGGACAACCCGTGGCACGTGTGCGAGTACCGCGCGCACGAGTTCGACCAGCTCTGCCGGCGAAGCTTCGGCAGCGTCGAGCTGCACGGCGTCTTCCACGCGCGCAAGCTGCGCGCGCACGAGCTCGCGCTGCGATTGGGATGGGACGCAGTCCATCGGCGCCTGCGGCTCTCGCGCGCCTTCTACGACCGCTTCACCCCGGCGATCTCGACGCGCGACTTCTCGATCCGCGGCGCGAGCGAGGCGAACCTGGATGCGTCGCTCGACCTGCTCGCGGTGTGCCGGCCGTGAGGCGCGGCGCCGGCGACGGCGCGCTCGCGATCGTCCTGCACACGCACATGCCTTACGTCGAGGGCTTCGGCACGTGGCCGTTCGGCGAGGAGTGGCTGTGGGAGGCGATCACCGGCAGCTACGTTCCCCTGCTCGAGCTGCTCGACGCGGGCGCTCCGCTGACGCTCTCGCTCACGCCTGTGCTCTGCGACCAGCTCGAGGCTCCGGGCCTCGCGGAGCGTTTCGCGGCCTTCGTAGGCGACGTGCGCCGGCACACGCACGAGGAGGACGCGCGCGGGCTTCGCGCCGCAGGCCACGAGCAGCTCGCGCGCGAGCTCGAACGCTCGTGGGGGGACTACGCGCACGCGCTCGAGCGCTTTCAAGCGCGCGGTGGCGATCTCGTCGCCGCGTTCGCGCCGCACGCGCAGTGGACCTCGTCGGCGACGCACGCCGTGCTGCCGCTGCTCGCGACCGACGCGGGCGTCCGCCTGCAGGTGCTCGCGGGCGTGGTATCGCACCGCGAGAGGTTTCGCGAGCCGTGGCGGGGCGGCTTCTGGTCCCCCGAGTGCGCGTACGCCGCGTGGATCGCGCCGACTCTCCACGACGCCGGTGCGAGGACGACGTGCGTCGAGCTGTCGGGTGCGTTCGCCCCGGGCGCGCGCGAGCACTTGCGTCCGCGCGCGAGCGAGTCGGGGCTCGTGCTCGTGCCGATCGACCGCGAGACGATCTCGCTCGTGTGGAGCGCGCGGGGATACCCCGCGACGGCGTGCTACCGCGACTACCACCACCACACGGTGCACCACCACAACCCGTGGGCCAACGACGGCGGCGCGTACGACCATGCCCGCGCGCTCGCGACCGCGCGCGAGCACGCGGCGGAGTTCGTCGCGCGGACCGCGGCGCGCGTGCGCGAGGCGTCCTGCGGGCTCGCCGGCGGCGGCCTCGCGGTGTGCGCGCTCGACACGGAGTTGCTCGGGCACTGGTGGTACGAGGGCGTCGCGTGGCTCGCCGCGGTCGTCTCCGAATGCGAGCGCCAGGGCCTGCCGCTGTTGCAGCTCGGCGACGCGCTCGAGCGCTTCGCCGCGGTGCCCGACGATGGCGTGAGCGATCGCCGCGCGACGAGCTGGGGCGAGGGCGGCGACCTATCCACGTGGTCGGGCCCGGCGGTCGCGGAGATGGCGTTCGCGGCGCGCGCCGCCGAGCTCTCGGTGATCGCCGCGGGCGCGAGCGCCTCGCCGGCGGCGATCCGCGAGCTGCTCGCGCTGCAGGCGAGCGACTGGCCGTTCATGGTCTCGCGCGGGCTTGCCGTTCCTTACGCGCGCGAGCGCTTCGAGGGCCATCGCCGCGGAGTCGCCCGCGCCCTCGCGACAGGCGCCGCGGCCGATCTCGCCCCTTTGCGCAACCTCGCGGCGGGCGCGGTCTCCGACGCATTGCGCGTGCCGTCTTAGCGCCCTGCTACGGATTCGCGAGACCGCACCCGATAAAGAGGAGGCGAGATGGCCGGCGCCGAGACGAGTCAGCAGCGCCCCGTCGAGAAGGACCCACTGAGGCACCACGTCGCGGCGCACGAAGCTTTCGGGAGCGCCGGCGAGAACACGTTCGGCGACAGCTTCATGCAGCGC
>DATBCA010000274.1:0-3468 GCA_036270715.1 Solirubrobacteraceae bacterium | reverse complement strand
GTGGATCGGCAGGCCGTCGAGCTCCGCGCGGACCGCCACCGGCGCCGCGCGCCCTCCTCCAACGATCGCGAGCCGCCCGGTGCCGGCGTCCGCGGTGCAGGGGACCGGGAGCTCGGCTTCGACCGCCTCCGCCGTCGCGTGCTCGGCGTGCGCGAGCTCCGGGTTGCCGTGCAGGCGCCTGCGCAGCTCGATCGCGTGCGCCTCCTCGCGCTCGATCCCCGCGAGCAGGCGCGCGAGCAGCTCGTCAGTAGATGCGGGCATAGCGCGTGCACCGCTGCACGAGGTCTTCGCCCGCGGTGCCCTCGATCTCCGCGCGCTTGAGGCTCACGTAGGCGTCGCGAAGCAGCGGCGACATCCATGCGCGCGCCGCCTCATCCTCGTCGAGCGCCGACAGCGCGTCCTCGAGCGAGCGCGGCAGCGCCCCGACCCCGAACCGCTCCGCCTCGTGTCGCTCGAGCCGCGCGGGGTCGCGGTCGAGGACCGGTGGCTGCGGCAGCTCGCGGCGCACGCCGTCGAGCCCCGCCCGGACGAGCATGCCGAGCGCAAGGTACGGGTTGGCCGCGCCGTCGGCCGCACGGTACTCGAGCCGCAGCTGCCCCGGCGCGTCGAGCCCTCCGAGCGAGACCAGCGGCGGGATCCGCAGGAGCGCTTCGCGGTTACGCGCCCCCAGGCACACGGCTCCTGCGCTCCAGTGGTGCGGCGCGAGCCGCGCCGCGGACGTCGGGCTGGGTGCGGTGATCGCGCTGAGCGCGCTCGCGTGGTCGAGAATCCCCGCCGCGAAGCGCAGGCCGAGCTCGCTCAGGCCGAACTCCGACGCCGCGTCGTAGAAGAGCTGCCCTCCCGCGTGGTCCACGAGGCTGAAGTGGATGTGAGCGCCGTTGCCCGGACCTTCGGGGCTCGCCATCGGAGCGAAGGTCGCGCGGACTCCCGAGCGGCGCGCGAGCTCGCGCACGATTTCCCTGAGCACCACGCTGCGATCGGCCGCCGCGACGCCGGCGGCGGGCATGACCGGTATCTCGTACTGGTGCTCGCCGAACTCGGGCATGAACCGCTCCGGCTGCGCCCCCACGTCCGCGAGAGCGCCCATCACGCGGGAGGCGAACGGCTCCGCGAGCCGCTGCGCCTCGAGCGAGAACGGCAGCCCGGGCACCAGCGGCGAGACCAGCTGAAACTCGTGCTCGAAGCTCGCCAACAGCGTCGCGCCGAGCTCGTGCTCGAGCTCCTCCAGCGCGTTCGCGAGGAACGTGCGCGGGCAGCACTCCCACGGAGACCCGTCGGTCTCGACGATGTCGCAAAGCACCAGCTCGAACGCGGGCGTCGTATCGTCGCCGTCGAGACGCGTGTGCGTGTCCACGACCGGCCGCAGCCGCAGGTCGCCGGTCGACCCGAAGGGGTTTGGTTCCGCGAGTCCGCCCAGCGGCGTCAGCGCGTGATTCGCCGGGACCCATCCCACCCCCACGTCCAAGTGTGCCGCCAGCTCCCCCGAGGGCAGCGAGCGCCCGCGCACGATCCCGCCGAGGTCACAGCACGCGAGCATGACCAGCTCGACCGAGCTCACGTGTGACGCTCGAATGCCACGCTGCCGTTGTCCCAGGCGCCCTCGTGCAGTCCCGCCGCGTGCGCGCGTTCGCGCACGCGGGCCGCGTCCGCGGAGCCGACCACCGCGATCACTCCGCCGGGCGCCATGCCGGGGCGGCGCAGCGCGAGGGCGAGGCGCTCCTGCGTCTGTACGTGCACGCCGCGAGCGCCGAGCGACGGGTACGTGTCCACGATCGCGTAGAGGACCCCGCCGGGCCCGCGAACGCGGCCCGCGACGCACGTGAAGTGACCGACGTCCCAGTCGGGCGGCGGTCCGTCGAGCTCGCCGTCGATGAGATAGTCGAGCAGCTGCGCGACGCTCGCGCCGGCTCCCCAGAAGTGGCGCGTGGCGACGTTCGCGACGAGCGTCACCGGTTGTTCCAGCTCGAGCGCCGCGTCGAACATCGCCGCGATCGTCGCCTCGCTCCACGGTCCCGCGAACGGCAGCGCCGTGAGGCGACCGTGCGAGAGCTCCTCGATCGCGCTCACGAGGCCCGGCGCGGTCGTGCCCGACTCCTCGTCCTCGTCGATGAACGGCGGCGCGAGGCGGTAGTCGCGTCTGCCGCTCTCGCCCTGCGGCAGCGAGCTCGTGTGCGGGACGCGCGACACGGTCGTACCCGCCGCCAGCGCGACCTCGTCCTGGTCGAGCGCGACGCCGGCACTCGCCTCGACGCCGGCAACCGCGAGCGCGAGCGACGCGCAGAACGCTCCGCAGAAGTCGTCGCGCTGTGGCAGCTCGCGCGCGTGTACGCGCAGCAGCTCGCGCGCGCCCGGGAGCAGTGAGACGCTGAGCTGCGGCGACCCGTCCATCTGGGAGCCAATCTATCCACCGCCGCTCGGCGCGGGCCGGCGCGAGCCGTGCAAGAACTCGTCCAGCGGGCTAAGGAATCGCCGGAGGGCTGCCGATGAAGGGCTCGTGGCCGTCTCCCCCCGACTCGCCCCGACGCGGCGCGACCGTGTCGTGAGCCGCGCCCGCTGGGTCCTGCGCACGCTCGCCGCGCTCGGCGCGACGGGCGCCTGCCTGCTGTTCGCGGCCCCCGCGGGGGCCCTGGTGACCGAAGTCGCGGGGACGAAAGCGGGCGTGACGCCGCGGAACGGCTCGTCCATGGAAATCGACCTGCTTAGCGTCAACGAAAACGGGGAAGGCCTGTTCAACCCGGCGCCGGAAACGTTTCGCAACGTGCTCGGCCACCCGGTGGTGCACGGCGCTCAGGTGTTCGTCATCTACTGGGACCCTAAGGACCTCTACCACGGAGACTGGCAGGGCATCATCGACACGTTCATGCACAACGCGAACGCGGTGACGGGAAGCTTCGGGAGCGTCTTCACCGTCGACTCGCAGTACACCGACGCGAGCAACAAGCTCGCCAGCGCAGGTCTTACCTATCGCGGCTCCTACATCGACGACACGAAATACCCATCGTCGGGGTGCGAAGATCCGCGGCCGCTGTATGAAGAAGAAGTCTCGAAAATCAAGCCGGTCACGTGCCTCACCGACGCGCAGGTGCGCACCGAGCTGCAGAACTTCATCGCACTGCACTCGCTGCCAAAGGGCATCAACAACATCTTCTACCTGCTCACGCCGCCGGCGGTGACGGTGTGCCTCGACGGCGGCGGAGAAGCCGGGGGGCACTGCTCGGACTACGCGTCATCGCTCGAAGAACAGAGATTCGAGATCTACGAAAGCGAAAGCTACAAGAACAGCTTCTGCAGCTACCACGCGGACATCAACCCGGGCGGACTCGAAACCGGCGACGCGAACACGATCCTCTACGGCGTCGTCCCGTGGACGGCGGGCGGCGCCGCCGACGGCCAGCTCTCGGCGGCCGACCAGAGCGAGGCCTTCGCCTGCCAGGACGGCGGCTTCGACCCTTCGCCCCCGCACCCCGG
>DATBCA010000273.1:0-2206 GCA_036270715.1 Solirubrobacteraceae bacterium | reverse complement strand
CGGCGTGTTCGGACCGTAGGCGCGCTCTGAGCGCGGGTCTCGGCGTTCCTCCGTGGCCGGCAAGGTCTCGGAGGAGCCCTCCGGAGGACAATCTGACCCCGACATGCAAGGAGGCTCGAGGTGTCGAACACGGGCAGCGTCATGACACGGGCACGCTACGCAATGGAGAGATCGCACCGACCTACCCGAGCGCCCCAGCGCCTTGCGACGCCGGCCCTGTTCAGGCGTTACCGAAAGACGTCCGACCGCGACGCGCGGGACGTGCTCGTCCGACGCTTTCTGCCACTCGCCCACCGGCTCGCGCGGCGCTTCGCGCGCACGTCCGAGCCCGACGACGACCTGCGGCAGGTCGCGAGCGTCGCGCTGATCAAGGCGATCGAACGCTACGACCCGGACCGCGGCACGAGCTTCGCCGCGTTCGCCGTCCCGACGATCGTCGGGGAGCTCAAGCGCCACTTCCGCGACACGACGTGGTCGCTGCACGTTCCGCGCCGCGCGCAGGAGCAGGGACTCGCGATCGAGCAGGCGATGGAGACCCTTACGAACCGTCATGGTCGCACGCCCACCGTGGCCGAGGTCGCTGAGCACCTCCACATCGGCACGGAGGAGGTTCTCGACGGCCTGCTCGCCGCGAACGCCTACCAGACGCTGTCGCTGGACGCACCCCACAAACTGCACGACGACGACGAGCGCGAGGACACGCTCGGCGAAACGCTCGGCGCGGACGACGACCGCTACGGCCTCGTCGAGGACGACGTCACGCTCGCGCGGGTGCTGCGGACGCTGCCCGAGAGAGAGCGGCTGATCCTTCGCCTGCGGTTCGTCGAGGACCTGACGCAGACGGAGATCGCAGCGCGTGTCGGCGTTTCGCAGATGCAGGTCTCCCGTCTGCTGCGCGAGTCCATCACGCGCCTGCGCGAACGCACGCGGACCTGAGGCCCGCTGTCGCTCCCGGCGATCACCCGCGCGAACGGCCGATGGGGGATTATTGAGGTCGCGCCGCGCGCGACACTCGCTGACGGGGGCGAGTGCCGTGGGCGCAGCGCGCCGAAACGAGCGGATTGCGCGTGAGCGATCGCTATGACATCGTCGTAATCGGCGCCGGCGCCGCCGGCGAAGAGCTCGCTGTGCGCGTCGCCGCCCAGCAGCGTCGCGTCGCGCTCGTCGAGCGGGAGCTCGTCGGGGGCGAGTGCGCTTACTGGGCATGCATCCCCAGCAAGACGCTGCTTCGCGGAGCCGAGGTGCTCGCGGCGACGCGGCGCGCCGCCGGCACGGAGCCCGCACGACCGATGTGGAGAGAGCTCGCGCGATACCGCGACTACATGATTCGCGGGCTCGACGACACGGAGCAGGTCGAGTCACACCGCCGCAAGGGCATCGACGTTTACCGCGGCGACGCTGCGATCCGCGCGCGCGGTGAAGTCGTCGTCGCCGACAAGGAGCTGCGAACCGAGGGGATCGTGATCGCTACCGGGAGCGAGCCGTCGATCCCCGAGATCGACGGTCTGGCCCAGAACGGGTTCTGGACGACGCGCGAGGCGACGACGCTCTCCGACCTCCCGGCGAGCGTCGCGATCCTCGGCGGCGGCCCGGTCGGGGTCGAGCTCGCGCAGTTCTTTGCCCGCTTCGGCACCACCGTGACGCTGATCGAGACTGGACCGCGCCTGGTTTCGGGCGAGGATGGACGCATGGGCGAGCTCATCGCCGAGGTGCTGCGCGACGAAGGCGTCGACGTCAGCCTCGGGGCGCACGTCACGGCTGTCGCCTCCGATGGCCTGTCTCGCATCGTGAAGTTCGCCGATCGGGGCCGCGTGAGCGTCAGCGAGCTCGTAGTCGCGGTCGGGCGCAGGCCGCGGCTCCCTGCTTGCGATCCCGAGGCCCTCGGGCTGCTTGTGACGGACGCGGGCGTTCGCGTGGATGCGCGCTGTCGGGCCGCCGATCGCATATGGGCGATCGGCGACGTGACGGGTGTGATGCCGTTCACCCACGTCGCGAAGTACCAGGCCCGGATCGCCGCGCGCCACATCGCGGGCGAGCGAGTCGCCGCGCGCTACGACGCCATCCCGCGGGTCACCTTCTCCGACCCCGAGCTCGCCGCCGTCGGGATCACCGAGCGCCATGCGCGCGAGCAACACCTCGACGTCGCGAGCGCGTGCGTCGATCTGTCAGAGGCGATAGCGCGACCGTCGACGTACGAACGCGAGCC
>DATBCA010000272.1:0-3620 GCA_036270715.1 Solirubrobacteraceae bacterium | reverse complement strand
CCGCCCCGAGAGCGGGCGCGTCTCCGATCGGCCCCTAGGCTTGCGCTAAGGACGAGCAGCGAGCGTCTCGGGAGCCGCGGTACGCGGTCAGCGCGGGATCCGCAGCTCCGGGATGTTGAAAAGAAGGACTGCGCGTCCGCGCGTACGCGTGCGGGCGCGCGCGCACGCGCGCGCGCAGCACGCCGTTTTGGTGACATGTCTCCGGCTGCGGAACTCGGCGTCGCTTCGCTGCGGAGCTCGGCATCCCTCCCGCCGTGGCGCCTGGCATCGCCCCGCCGAGAAGCGTGACGCGAGCAGGCGCGCAATGATCCCGCGCGATGAAGATCCGGGCAGCGGTGCTGGAGGAGTTCGGCGGGGACCTGGTGGTGCAGGAGGTCGACCTCGACGGCCCGCGTGAGGGCGAGGCGCTCGTGCGTCTGCGCGCGTGCGGGGTGTGCCACACGGACATGTACACGGCGTCGGGCGCGGATCCGTCGGGCTACGCGCCGACGGTTCTGGGTCACGAGGGCGCGGGGGTGGTCGAGGCGGTCGGACCAGGAGTGCGCGACGTGGCGGTGGGCGACCACGTTGTGTGCCTGTTCTCGCCTCAGTGCAGGCGCTGCGTCCATTGCTTGAGCCCGCGCACGAACCTCTGCCTCGCGATCCGCGAGCAGCAGAACAAGGGCTACCTTCCGGACGGGACGACGCGCCTGGGGCGCGGCGATGAACGGATCCGCCACTTCATGGGGACGTCGACGTTTGCGGAGGCGACGGTGATGCCCGAGATCGCGCTCGCGAAGATCGACCCGCAAGCGCCGCTCGACCATGCGTGCCTTTTCGCTTGCGGGCTGTCGACGGGGATCGGGGCGGCGATGTTCACGGCGACGGTCGAGCGGGGCAGCACGTGCGCGATCTTCGGAGCGGGGCTGGTGGGGCTCGGCGCGGTGGCGGGCTGCCGCCTGCAGGGCGCAGAGCGGATCATCTGCATCGACCTCTCGGAGGAGCGGCTCGAGCTCGCGCGCGGCCAGGGCGCTACCGACTGCTGGATCGCGGGCGACTCGACGGTCGAGCGGATCCTGGAGGAGTCGGAGGGGTTCGGCGCGGACTACACGTTCGAGGCGACGGGGAACGTGGCGGTGATGCGACAGGCGGTCGAAGCGGCGCGCATGGGCTGGGGTCTGTGCACGGTGATCGGGGTGGCGGGCAAGGGCGAGACGCTCGACGTCGTGCCGCGCTTCCTGATCACGGGAAGGCGCATCTGCGGGTCGTCGTTCGGCGGCGTAAAGGGCCGCGACCGCGTGCCGGAGCTCGTCGAGCGCTACCTCGCGGGCGAGATCGACGTCGATCCGCTGGTCTCCCACCACATGCCGCTCGACGACGTGAATCGCGCGTTCGAGCTGATGCACGCGCAGGACGGCATCCGCACGGTGCTCGAGCTCGCGTGAGAGCGGCGCGCTGGTAAGGTCGCGCGGTCTTGGCGTTCGAGCAGATAACGACGGAGCAGAGCGAGCGCATCCTGACGATCACGCTCAACCGCCCGGAGCGGCTGAACGCGTGGACGCCGACGATGTGCAACGAGCTGCTGTCGGCGTTCGACGAAGCGGACGCGGACGACGAGGTGGGCGCGATCATCGTGACGGGAGCGGGGCGGGGCTTCTGCGCGGGCGCGGACCTGAGCGGCGGCGGCGAGACATTCGACTGGCGCGAGCGCGCGAAGGAGGGCGAGGTCCCAGAGGACAACGGCGGCGTGTTCACGCTGCGCATCTTCGCGTCGAAGAAGCCGGTGATCGCGGCCATCAACGGCCCGGCGGTGGGCGTGGGCGCAACGATGACGCTGCCGATGGACGTGCGCATCGCCTCGCAGGAGGCGCGCATGGGCTTCGTGTTCGCGCGTCGCGGGATCGTGCCGGAGGCGTGCTCGAGCTGGTTCCTGCCGCGGGTTGTCGGGATCAGCCGCGCGATGGAGTGGGTGGCGACGGGGCGCGTGTTCAGCGCGCAGGAGGGTCTGGAGGCGGGGCTGCTGCGAAGCCTGCACCCGCCCGACGAGCTGTTGGGCGCCGCGCGCGAGCTCGCGCACGAGATCGTCGACAACACTGCGCCGGTGTCCGTCGCGCTCGCGCGGCGGATGATGTGGTCGATGCTGGGCGCGGAGCACCCGATGCTCGCGCACCGCGCGGACTCGCGCGGGATGTTCGCGCGCGGCCAGTCGGCTGACGCGGTCGAGGGCGTGACGTCGTTCCTGGAGAAGCGCCCGGCGCACTTCCCCGACCGCGTGAGCGCGGGCCTGCCGAACGTGCTCGAGGGCTGGACGGAGCCGGAGTTCGAGTAGGCGCCTACGGCGCGCGTTCGATGATCGCGTCGTGCGGAACCTCGCCGCGCATAACGCCGATGCCGTCGCACAGGCGCGCACAGGGCACATACACGGGCCGGAAGCCGAGCAGTTCGGGGATCGTCACGATCGCGTAGCCGCGCCGGCGCAGCGCGGCGATGATCGCGGGGTAGGCGGCGAGCGTCTGCCCGCGCGGGCCGCCGCCGTCGTGGGAGATGACGATCGAGCCGGGCCGTACCTGAGCGAGCACGCGCCGCTCGATCGCCGCCGTTCCCGGGAGGGACCAGTCGGCGGGATCGACGTTCCAGAGCACGGTCGCGAGCCCGAGCGAGCGGGCGATGCGGATGACCGATGAGTCGTAGGCGCCGTACGGCGGGCGAAACACGCACGGCGTGTAGCCGCTGAGCGCGCGGACCGCGGCGATCGTCCGCTGGAGCTGCCCGCGCACGTCGCGCGCCGCGGTGAGATAGGGGTGCGTGAACGTGTGGTCGCCGAGCGCGTCGCCGTCCGCGAGCTCGCGCAGCAGCGTCGCGCGATAGGCGGGGCCGATCTGGCGGCCGATTACAAAGAACGTCGCGCGGGCGCGGGCGCGCTCGAGCATGCGCACGAACGCGCCAGTGTCGGCCCACGGTCCGTCGTCGAACCCGATCGCGACGGCGCGTCGCGCGGGTCCGTGGCGGTAGGCGCTCAGGCCATGGCTGCGGCAGCCGGCGACGCGGTAGCGCAGCGCGGGCTGCACGACGGACGGGCCCGGCGGCGCGGCGGCCGGCTTGGAGGCGGAGCGCGCGGCGATCAGCACGGGCGCCACGGCGGCCGGCAGCGCGAGCGCGAGGGCGATGCGAGCCGCATGGGCTCGCCGCGAACCGTCCAGCCGGCCGACGAACCCGCGAGCCGTGCGTCTGAGACGAGAGCGCACTCCCCGACCATACCGCCGCGGGGACGCCACTCAACAAGGCCGTGGCTCAGCCGAGGACGAGCTGGACGGTCGTTCGACGAGGCCGCCGAACGAGACCGCGGCTCAGCCGAGGACGAGCTCGGCGGCCGCGCGAAGCGTGTCGGCGTCGCCGGACAGGAGCAGCGTCGTGACGATCGACTCGCGCCACTTGTCGAGGTCGTCGCGGATCTTCTCGGGCGGTCCCACGAGGGACATCTCCTCGATCAGCTCGCGCGGGATCTTGGCGCCGGCCTCGTCCTTCTTGCCGCTGAGATACAGCTCTTGTATCTCAGCGACCGCTGCGGCGTAGCCCATGCGGATCGGGACGTTGGCGTGGAAGTTCGCCCCTTTCGCGCCCATGCCGCCGAAGTACAGGGC
>DATBCA010000271.1:0-3171 GCA_036270715.1 Solirubrobacteraceae bacterium | reverse complement strand
ACGTGCCGCGCGACTCGCTGCCCTCGCTCGCCCGGCAGTACCTGCGCTACGGCTTCTATCGCGCGCGCACGTTTCGCGCGCACCCGGTCAGCATGCGCGCCTCGCACCTGATCGCGCCGGCGCTGGCGCTGTTCGCCGCCGGCTCGATCGCGGGTCCGCGGCGCCTGCGGGCGCCGGCGCGGGCAGGATTCGGCGCCTACCTTGCGGCCGTCGCCGCGTCCGCCACGTCAACCAAGGCCGACGCGCGCGATCGCGCGATGCTGCTCGCGGTCCTGCCCACGATGCACCTCGGGTGGGGCTTCGGGACGCTCGCGGGGATGGTGCGGTTCGGGCCGCCGATCGCCGCGATCGGGCGGGTGCTCGGGATCAGCGCTCCACCGCGACCGAGCGACGACGCGGCCGTCCACGCGCCGTCGCTGCACGAGCACAGGGCCTGACGCTGCGCCTGGCGGTCTACACCGACTACGAGTACCGCTCCGATGGCGCGCGCCGCTACGGGCAGCGCGCGTTCGTCGTGTTCCTGCAGGCGCTCGGTCGCGGCGTCGAGCGAATGGTGCTCGTGGGACGCCTCGATCCGCGGCCGGGGACCTCGCATTACCCGCTCGAGGACGACACCGAGCTGCTCGGCCTCCCGCACTACGAGAGCCTCGCCAACCCGCTCGCGGTTGCGCGCTCGCTCGTCGTGTCGCTGGGACGCTTCTGGAGGTTGCTGGACGAGGTGGACACGGTCTGGGTCCTCGGCCCGTATCCGCATTCGGTCGCGCTCGCGCTGGTCGCGATCGCCCGCCGCCGCCGGCTCGTGCTCGGCGCCCGGCAGGACATGCCCGCGTACGTCCGCAGCCGCCGCCCCGACCGCCGCTGGATGCACCTCGGCGCCGACGTGCTCGAGGGCGTTTGGCGCGCGCTCGCACGCCGTTATCCCGTAGTCGTCGTCGGCGCGGAGCTGGAGCGCAAGTACGGCGGTGCGCGCCGGCTGCTGCAGACCGAGATCCCGCTCGTACCCGAGCGCGACATCGCCACCGGCGCCGACGTCGCGGCTCGCAGCTACGGCGGCGAGCTGACCGTGCTCACCGTCGGACGGATCGATACCGAGAAGAACCCGCTGCTGCTCGCGGAGATCCTCGCGCGCCTGCTCGAGCGGGGGCGCAGCTGGCGGCTCGTGGTGTGCGGCGACGGGCCCCTGCGGCCGGCGCTTGAAGCGCGCCTCGCCGAGCTCGGCCTGCTCGAGCGCGTGGACCTGCGCGGCTACGTCCCGATCGACGACGGGCTGCTCGACCTCTACCGCTCGAGCCACGCGTTCCTGCACGTCTCGCTCACCGAGGGCTTCCCCCAGGTGCTCAACGAGGCCTTCGCGAGCCGCCTGCCCGTGGTCGCGACCGCCGTCGGCGGCGTCGCGGCCGGGGCCGGGGACGCCGCGCTCCTGATCGAGCCGCGCGACGCGGGCGCGGCCGCGAGCGCGCTCGAGCGGATCGCCGCCGACTCCGACCTGCGCGCGCGCCTCGTGCGCGCGGGATCCGAGCGGTTGCGAGACGGGGGGCTCGAGGCGGCGGCGGCGCGCGTGCGCGATTTCCTGGCCTCCGCCTAGAGTCGCGCGCGCACGCGCCGCAGCGACTGGTAAGCGTCGGCGCTGACGCTCTTCGCGAGCTTCTTCGCGTTCCACTCCAGCCACAGGCGCCCGACCGCGAGCGGCGCGCCGCGCGCGTACGCCGCGGCGACGCGCGCGGGGGTCGTCGACCAGATCGTGAAGCGGCCGCGCACGAGCAGCTCGCGCTGCTGCGCGCGCGCTGTGGGCTCGGACGTGAACAGCGCCTCATATCCCGCCGCGGCCGCCGAGCGGATCACCTCGGCCGAGACGAAACCGCCGGGCACCGCCGCGATCGGCGGCGGCGAGGAGAGCACCTCGGCGAGCTCGCCGCGGCTGTGCACCCACTCGCGATCGAGCTCCTCGCGGCTGAGCCTGCCCATGTAGGTCGGGTGCGAGTGCGAGTGGCTTCCGACCACATGCCCGCGCCGGGCGAGCTCGCGGACCTCCGCGCGCGAGAGGAACCCGGGGGTGTCCATGCGCGAGGTCGTGATGAAGAACAGGCCCCGCCAGCCGCGGCGCTCGAGCGCCTCCGCGACGCGCAGCCCCGACGCTCCCCCGTCGTCGAAGGACAGCGCTACGCCGGCGCTCGCGTCGTCCGCGCCAACGCGCACGCCGCTCTCGCGGAGCGCATCGAGGTGCGCCTCGAAGTCGCGCGGCTCGAGCTTGTAGCGCGCCGCGAGCGGCCCCGGGAAGCCGACGGCGTCGCGCTCTGAACGCGGCGCGACGTCGTGATAGGTGAGCGTGCGCATCGGCGAAAGGTACCCTCGCTCGGGGTGGCCGAGCGGACCTCGCTGATATCACGGCTGGTCGCGACGCTGCGCGAGGAGCCGACGACGCTGCCCGCGTTCGTGGCGCTCGTGTTCTTCGTCGCGTGGTCGGCCGATCAGGCCGGCTACCCGCTCACGCACTGGGCGCCCGGCGGCCTCGCGCTGCTCGCCCTGCTCGCCGCGGCGCTCGTCGTCGTGCCGCCGCGGATCTCGCTCGCACCGAAGCCGCTGCGCGTCGCACTCGCGTGCCTGGCGGCGTTCACCGCGCTCAGCTATCTGTCGATCACCTGGGCGGCGGTGGGCGCCGACGCGTGGGAAGGCGCGAACCGCACGCTGCTGTACCTCGTCGTGTTTGCGCTCTTCAGCCTGTGGCCGCGGCGCGGCGGCGGCGCCTTGCTGCTGCTCGGGACGTGGCTGATCGCGATGATCGTGCTGGCCGGGTTCGTGCTCGTGCACCTCGACACGCGCGCGAGCCTCGCGGGGTTCTTCAAGGGCGACCGCCTGGCGTACCCCGGGGGGTATGAAAACGCGAGCGCCGCAACGTGGGCGATCGCGATGTGGCCGGCGCTCGTCCTGGCCTCGCGGCGGGCGCTCCCGTGGGCGCTGCGCGGGCTGCTCGCGGGCGGCGTCGTGCTGCTCGCCGGCGTCGCCCTGCTCAGCCAGAGCCGCGGCTCGCTGTTCAGCGTCCCGATCGTCCTCGTGCTGGTGTTCGCGCTGCTGCCCAAGCGCCTGCGAACGTTCGCCGTGCTCGCTCCGATCGCCGCGTGCATCGCCGCCAGCGCGCCCTCGGTGCTGCACGTAGGCGACGCGCTCAAAGGT
>DATBCA010000270.1:0-9620 GCA_036270715.1 Solirubrobacteraceae bacterium | reverse complement strand
CATCGAGCACTTCAAGGCCGCCGCGCGAACCCGGCAGTCGGGCGGCGAGATGGGATGGATCCTCGCGACGAACGAGCCGATGAACCGCGCGATGGAGGGGATGGGGGGGCGGATCGTCAAGCGATATCGGATGTACGAGCGGGCGCTCTCATGAGCCGCTGACGTCCGGCGCGAAGGGGTCTGGGCGGACATCTACACTCCGCTGTCGTGAGCGGCGTCCCCCAATCCGACCTGCCCGTGCTCGCGAATGCGGCGCGCTCGCTCGACGGCAGCGGCTCGGGCGACGTGAGTGCCGACCGGCGCATGCCGGATGTGCCGCCGGCGGTGCAGGCGGCGGCGGTCGCGGCCGGGGGCTTCGTCGCCGGGGCGACGGTGATCGCCCTCGCGCACCGGCGCCGTGAGCGCGCGCTCGCCCGGTCCCGCAAGGGACGGCGGCGCTCGCTCGTGCGGCGCGGTCCCGCTCGAGCGGACGGCGCGCGCGGCGTGAGCGTGCTCGAGATCGTGGGCAGCCGCTCGCTGCTGGTCGACGTGCACCTGCTCGGCAGCCGCAACTAGTTCAGCGGCGCTTGTCCTCGCGCTCGACGAGGAGCGCGAACGTGGGGCATGCCTGCGCGGCACGTCGCGCATGGTCGACGAGCGCGGGAGGCAGCGGCTGCTCGTCGACGATCGGATACCCCCACTCGTCGAGCGTGATTCGCTCGGGGAGCAGCTCGGCGCACATCCCGTGCGCCTCGCAGGCGATCGGGTTCACGCGTACGCGGTGGCTCATCGCCGCGGCCTCGCGAGCCTGCGCACGCCGAGGTCCTCGCGCTCGCCCGCGCGGTACACGCGGACGTGTTCGGGCAGCGGCAGCTCGCCGGGGGGCAGGCAGGCGTCGCATCTGCCGTGGCGCGCGTGGTCGGTGAAGTCCGAGGCGAAGGCCTCGACGGCGCTGAGGACGAAGCCGACGGCGCCGTCGGGGTGGCCGCACGCGCCGCGGCGGCGGACGAGCGATGCGACCGATCCGAGATCGGCCAGCACGCGCCGCTGTCCGGTCTCGCCGACGGCGATCTGCTCGATCGTGCTCGCGATCGCGTCGAGCCCGTGCACGCATGGCCCGCACTGGCGGGAGCTCTCCTCGGCGAGCCAGCGCGCAGCGCGCGCGGTCTCGGCGACGGGGCAAGCGTGCTCGGAGAGCAGCAGCACGACGCCCGCGCCGAGCGTGGCGCCGTGGGGAGCGAGGTGTTCGCGGGAGAGCGCGATCCCGCCGACGAGCTCGCCGGCGATCCACGTGCCGGCGTAGCCGCCGATCAGCGCGCCGCGTATGCGCGCGGTCGTTCCGCCCGCGGCTTCGATGAGCGAGCGCAGCGAGGCACCGCACTCGATCTCGTATACGCCGGGACGCGTAACTGGCCCGGAGAGGGTGACGAGCGCCGAGCCGGGTTCGCTCGGCGTGCCGAGCTCGCGAAACCACGCGGACCCGTGCCGCGCGATGAGCGCGAGGTGGGCGAGCGTCTCGGCATTGGACACGAGCGTCGGGCGCCTGCGCACGCCGGCTTCGAACGGGCGCGGGGGGGCGAAGGTGGGGAACGCGGGGCCGCCATCGAGGAAGTTCACGAGCGCGGACTCCTGGCCGGCTACATACGTCGCGGGGACGGTCACGAGCTGCGCGCGAGGTCGCGAGCGCGACCGCGCGGCGCGTTCCTCGAGCGCGGCGGCGACGCCGCCGACGCTCGCGGAGGCGGACTCGCACACGCACACGATCACCTCGTCCGCTCCGACGGCTTCGGCGGCGAGCTCGGCGCCGTCCAGCACGACGTGCGGGAGCGCCTGCGCGAGTGTGCGGTCCTTCATGCTCGCGGGCTCGCCCTCGGCGATGTTGACGACGACGATCGCGCGTCCGCGCGCGTGCGCGACGGCGCGCATCTTGGCGGCGGTCGGAAAGCCGGCGCCGCCTCGCCCGGTCAGGCCGGCGCGCTCGATCGTGGCGATCAGCGGCCCCTCCTCGCGTCTGCGGCGCTCGAAGCGGGGTAGCTCGCCGCGCAACTCGAGATGCTCGCGCAGGCTCATCGGGCCCTCCTCGGGTATGTCCGCGAGCAGCCGCGGCAGCGCGGGCACGTCCGCGTCCAGCGGGTCCTGAGCGTTCTGGGCGGCGGTCGACTGCGCGGCGCTCATCGCGCGCTCCCCTGGGAGCCGGTGCTCGCGTGATGCAGCAGCGATGCGGGCGTGCCCGAGCGGCGCGCCCATTCCGAGCCGAGCGGGCCGCCGGGTAGCCAGAGGATGAGGAAGATCGAGAACAGCCCGGCGCCCCCGAGCGCGGCGCCGCGAACGCGGAGGTTGGCGGGCCAGCCCGAGAGCACGCGCACGAGGACCGCGGCGAGCACGGCGAGCAGGCACGCGACGCTGAGCGCGAGGAGCCATCCGCCCTTGACGTCGCTGCCGGTGCCGAAGCTGTGCAGCAGCGCGATCGGCCAGCTCGCGTAGGTGAGCCAGTGAATCGCGCGCCAGCTCCCGTAGCCGAGGCGCTGGCGTAGCACGCTGGTGATCGTGACGGCTACGAGCAGGTCGAGCGCGACGGCCCCGAGGCCGAGCCAGAGCGGGCGGTAGCTGCCGGCGAAGGGGACGAACGCGTCGGCGAGCGAGATCGGCGCAAAGCTGTCGAGCACCGAGGTGAGCACGTGCATGGCGAGGAACGCCATCGCGAGCAGCGACGCGTTGCGGTGCAGAGAATCGACGACGAAACGCGGCCAGCGCGGCGTGCTGACTCGCCGCACGTCGAGGATCCCGAGGACGACCGCGAGCGTCAGCAGCAGCAGCGCGACGGCGCCGGTCGAGCGCGTGAGATACCAGTAGGTGCTCGGTCCCGCGGCGGCGAGCGCGCTCATGCCGCGGCCCCGGCCGCCGTGACGGCCTGCTCCTCGCGAGACGCCCGCTCGCACGGCCAGCGCGCGACGGCGGTCACGCGCCCGCGGTTGTCGACCAGCCGCGCGGGGAGCGCGAGCCGCTCGAGCCACGCGACGGCGCGCGCTCCGCGGACGATCGCGGCGGTCGCGGCGATGTTCGCCTCCGCGCAGTCGCGCGCGGCGACGCTGACGGTACGCCAGCACGAGCTCGCGGGAGCGCCGGTGGCGGGATCGATGATGTGGTGCATGCTGCGTCCGCTCGCGATCCAGCGGCGCACGGCGGTGCTCGAGGTGGCAACTCCTCCGCAGCGGATCGCGATGGTCTGCCCGGGCGCGTCCGGCGCGCTGCGGTGATCGTCGGTTACACGGATGCGCCATCCGATCGCCGGAGCCTCGCCGGCGGTGGCGATGTCGCCACCGATGCTCACGAGTGCCCCGCACTCCCCGCGGGCGGCGGCGGCGCGCGCGGCGCGGTCGGCGAGCCAGGCTTTGGCGGTCGCGCCGAGGTCGAGGCTGACGCGAGCGGGCACGCGCAGCGTGGGCGCAGCCAGATCGAGCTCGACCACGCGCCAGCCGCTGCGCACGCGCGCGCTCACGACGCATGACCGTCCGGTGGCGCGCGTCTCGGATGCGGGGGCCTCTGCGCCATCATGCGCGCGCGCGACGAGCGCCCAGTCGCGGTCGTAGCCGGCAAGCTCGAGCGCCCGCCCGACGGTGGGGTCGACGTCGCCGTCTGTGAGCGCGGCGGCGCGCAGGGCGAGGGCGATGGCCTCGGCGAGAAGAGGGCTGATCCGGTGCGTCCTGCCGCTGCGGGCATTGATGCGCGTGAGCTCGGAGTCGTCGCGAAAACGGCTGCACGCACGGTCGACGGCGGCGAGCTCACGCTCGACCTCCGCGCGCGCGAGCGCCAGCGCGTGCGGGTCGGTGACGCGCACGAGCACCGTCGTGCCGATCGCCTCCCAGCGCGCTGTCGTCTCGTGGCGCCGCGCGCTCATCTCACGAGCCCCCCGACACCACGGGAGGCGATTCCGCGGACGATTCCGGTGCTGGCTGGGCGCGAGTTTCGGCGGGTGGCGTGGCTTCGGAGGACGGCGGCGAGGATTCCGAGGACGGCGGTGCGGATTCGCCGGAGCGGGGGGGCGATTCGGACGAGCCGCTGCCGCTCTGCGGCGCCTGCGATTCGGGCGCGCCCTGCGATTCGCCGGATGCCTGCGGCGCCTGCTCGGGCGGGTGAAATCCTTCGGACGACGCCGAGGGGGCGTGGCGGGTGGTCGTGGAGGTGCGCGCGCCGGCGGCGCCGGCGGAGCCGAGTTTCTTGCCGGGAAACGCCTGCGCGGCGACCTCGGAGAGGATGCCGGTGAGCGCGATGCTGCCGGCGATCAGCCAGCGGTTGGCGCTCGTGAGTCTGCGAAGCGCGGCGTCGCGCGTGCCGGTGCTGTGTCTGTGGATGCCTTTCATCTGAGCTCCCTCCTAGTGCGGGTGCAGGCCGTGCGGGTGCGAAAGCCAGGCGCCGAACTGCGGTATGACGACGATCGCGATGACGAGTCCCGCGACGAGCGCGCCGGCGAGCGAGAGCACGCGGCCAGAGCGGCCGGGCGCGTACCCGCGCAAGCGGGCGACGGCGCCGTAGTCGTCGCGCAGCGAGCGCGTCGCCTGGGGGAGGTGGGCGAGAACGTGGACCGCGGTGAACGCGACCCACACGATGAAGCTGACTTTGTGGATCGGCAGGAGCGTGTCGCGGGAGGGGGGACCGGCGAAGAGCAACGCGACGCCGCTGGCGAACACGACGAGCGTCGAGGCGACGACGATCGGCGCGAGCGCGCGCAGCGGCGCGGACGGCGCGCCCTTGCGGCGATACGCGGGGTTCGCGCTGTAGTAGCGCACGAAGCGGTAGCCCGTGGTCCCAAGCTTGAGCGCGACCGGCCCGATCAGGAGCATGCCGACGAACAGGTGCACGGACAGAAGCGGGCGCATCCGGACGATTGTCAGGCCGATGATCGCGAGCAGCGCGACCAGCACGCCTCCGGTTGCGGAGGTCAGCAACTCGTTTCCGCGCGTGCCTCCCGCGGTCAGACGCGCGAGCAGGCCCGGGCGAGCCGCAACGGCGCGCGGGATCGCTCCGGAAGCGCCGTCGCTTACCGGCGCGGGCTGTGACCGCACGGCGACGCCGGCGTGGTCCGCTCGCATGAGATCAGTGTCGGAAAATCCGCTAAGGATCCGGTAACCCATTGATGAGAAAGCTCATGTGTTGCGGGCGCGCGAAAAGCCCGCTTCTGGCGACACCTATGCTTGAACGGTGCGCACGCTCGAGTCCACGTCGCCGGACGGCGACGCGTCCGCGACGACCGCGGCGCGCGTGCTCGTCGTCGAGGACGAGCCGGGGATAGTCGACTTCGTTCGCCGCGGCCTCGAGGCCGAGGGCTTCGCGGTGCGGACGGCGGAGGACGGCGTCGAGGGCGAGCGCCTCGCGCTGAAAGACACGTTCGACCTGGTGGTGCTCGACCTGATGCTGCCGGGACGCGGAGGGCTCGAGATCCTGGGCTCGCTTCGCCGTGAGAGGCCGGCGTTGCCGGTGATCGTGCTGACGGCTCGCGGCGAGGTCTAGGATCGGGTGGCGGGGCTCGATGCGGGCGCGGTCGACTACCTATCGAAGCCGTTCTCGCTCGCGGAGCTCGTCGCGCGCGTGCGCGCGCAGCTGCGCGTGGTCGCGGAGGCGACGACGAGCACGCTGAGGGGCGCGGACATCGAGATGAACCTGCTCACGCGCAGGGTGCGCCGTGGCGGGCGGACGATCGCGCTCTCGACGACGGAGTTCGAGCTGCTCGCGTACCTGATGCGCCACTGCGGTTCGGTGGTCACGCGCGAGCAGATCCTGACGAGCGTGTGGGGGTACGAACACGACCCGGCGACCAACGTGGTCGACGTGTACATCGGGTACCTGCGTCGCAAGCTGGGGACGCCGGAGGAGCGCGCGCCGATCCATACGGTGCGAGCGGTCGGCTACCGGCTCGGCAGCCCCGCCTGAGGCCGGGTGCGCGCACGGCTCAAAGCACTCTCGCCAGTCGGGCTGCGCTGGCGCCTGGCGGGGTGGGTGGCGCTGGTGACGCTGGTTTGCACGAGCATCGCGTTCGTCGCGACGTACCGCGGCACGGGGACGCAGCTGCGCAAGCAGATCGACTCCGAGCTATCGGGCGACGCGAACGAGCTCTCGCGCACGCTCGCGCAGGTGCACTCGCCGACACCTGCGCGGCTCGTGAGCGCGGCGAGCACGTACGTGCGCAACCAGCCCTTCGGCGCGACGTCGACGCTGCTGTTCGTCTCCGTGGCGGGCGCGGGCACGGCGACGAACCGGCCGGAGCTGTTCGCGGGAGCGGAGCCCGACAACGGCGAGACGCAGGCGGTGCAGGCTTCCGAGGGCCGCTCGGCGGCCGGTCTGGTGGGCGCGCGAGAGGGCTACTCGACGGAGCGGCTGCTCGACGTGGGGCGCCTGCGCCTGCTCAAGCGCACGCTCGCGCTGGGAGCTGGTGCGCGCGCCGTGATTGGCGTGGGCGAGCCCCTCGCGACGGTTTCGCACGCGCAGGAGGGGGTCGCGCGCGCGTTCGTGCTCGCGGGCGTGCTTGCGCTCGCGGGCGCGCTGCTCGCGTCGTTCTTGATCGGCACGCGCGTCTCGCGCCCGCTCCGGCGGATGGCGTCTGTGGCTACGCGCGTGGGCGCGGGCGACCTGCGTCCGCGGATCACGGACACGGGCGGCGAGGGTACCGAGGTGGAGGTGCTCGCGGACGCGTTCAATCACATGCTCGACCGCCTCACGGAGGCGTTCGCGAGCCAGCGCGCGTTCGTGGCGGACGCGTCGCACGAGCTGCGCACGCCGCTGACGGTGATCCGCGGCCAGCTCGAGGTGCTCGCGTCCGAGCGCGAGCCGTCGGCGGAGGACGTCCAGCGCGTCGAGCGCCTGGTGCGCGCGGAGATCGATCGCATCAGCCGCCTCGTCGACGACCTGCTCCTGCTCGCGCAGACGGAGCAGCAGCAGTTCCTGCGCATCGAGCGCGTCCCGCTGGCAGCGTTCGTACGTGAGCTGTGGGACGGGCTGAGCCTGGTGGCGACGCGACGGTTCGAGCTCTCGGAGCTGCCTTTGGGCACGCTGCGCGCTGATCCGGATCGCCTGGCGCAGGCCTTGCGCAATCTGCTCGCGAACGCGATCGAGCATACGCGCGAGCCGGACGGCGTCGTGCGCCTGCGCGTGGAGGCGGACGCGAGGCGCAACCGTGTGCGCTTCTGCGTCGAAGACGATGGGCCGGGCATCGCTCCAGAGGAGCGCGAGCGCGTGTTCGACCGCTTCCACCGAACGGACGGCGCGCGCGACCGCCGATCGGGCGGCACGGGCCTCGGTCTCGCGATCGTGCGCGCGATCGCGCAGGCGCACGGCGGTCGGGTGTCGGTCGGCGAGTCGCGCGAGGGCGGCGCGAGCTTTGAGCTCGAGCTACCGGGCTTCGACGCCTACGGGACGAGCACGGCGGCGCCGTTGAAGCGGCCGGCACGCAAGTCCTCGAGCGCGTCGGCGGCGGCCTCGAGCGGATAGGTGGTGACGGTCGTACGCACGGGAACCTGCGGCGCGAGCGCGAGGAACCCGGCAGCGTCGGCACGCGTGAGGTTGGCGACGGAGCGGATGACGCGCTCCTCCCACAGGTCGGCATAGGGGAACGAGGGGATGTCGCTCATGTGGATCCCGCCGCAAACGACAATTCCGCCGCGCGCGAGCGCCTTCAGGGCAAGCGGCACGAGCGCGCCGTCGGGTGCGAAGATGATCGCGGCGTCGAGCTCGACGGGCGGGCGCTCCAGCGAGGAGCCCGCCCAAGTCGCGCCGAGCTCGAGCGCGAATTCGCGCGTGCGCTCGTCGCCCGGACGTGTGAACGCGTAGACCTCGCGCCCCTGGTGGGCTGCGACCTGCGTGAGGATGTGCGCGGAGGCGCCGAAGCCATATAGCCCGAGCGTGCGCGCGGAGCCGCTCATCGACAGCGCGCGATAGCCGATGACCCCCGCGCACAAGAGGGGCGCGGCCTGCGTGTCGGGGTAGCCGGCGGGAATGGGGAAGCAGTAGCGCTCGTCGGCGACGGCGTACTCGGCCATCCCGCCGTCGATGTCGCAGCCGGTGAAGCGCGCGTTCGTGCACAGGTTCTCGCGGCCGCTGACACACCACCTGCACGTGCCGTCGCTCCAGCCGAGCCACGGCACGCCGACGCGCTCGCCGACGACCGGGCCGGCCCCGTGAGGGTCGCCGCGCTCGACGACGGTGGCGACGATCTGGTGCCCGAGCACGCGCGGGGGCGAAGCGATCGGGACCTCGCCGTCGAGCAGGTGCAGGTCGGTGCGGCAGACGCCGCAGGCGTGCACCGACAGGAGCAGCTCGCCGGGCTTGGGCCGCGGAACGGGTAGCTCTGCGACGCGCAGGGGGCGGGCGACGCCGTCGAAGACGACCGCGCGCATCGTCTCCGCGACTGCGCCTTGCGCCATGATTGCGTTCAGTGAAGCACCTCTCGCGCGCGGGCCTCTACTTCACGCACCCCGCATGTCTCGAACACGATCCGCGCGAGCGCTCGCCCTGGCATCCAGACACGCCGGAGCGCCTGCGCGCGATGCAGGCGGCGCTCGGCGAGCGCGAATGGCCGGAATGGGAGTGGCGGCAGGCGCCCGCGGCGAGCGAAGCGGACATCGAGCTCGTGCACCCGGCGGCGCACGTGGCGATGGTGCGCGAGCTCTCGGCGGACGGGGGCGGCGCGATCGACGCAGACACGTTCGTCAGCGAGGGCTCGTTCCGCGCGGCGCAGCACGCGGCGGGCGCAGCGCGCGCGATGGTCTCGGCGCTGCTCGACGGCGAGGCGCCGGTGGGCTTCTGCGGGATCCGCCCGGCGGGGCATCACGCGGAGTCGGCGCGCGCGATGGGCTTCTGCCTGTTCAACAACATCGCCATCGCGGCCGAGCACGCGATCCGCGAGCGGGGGCTCGAGCGCGTGTTCATTCTCGACTGGGACGTCCACCACGGCAACGGGACGGCGGAGATCTTCCGCACGCGCGCGGACGTCCTGTTCGCGAGCCTGCACCAATGGCCGCTGTATCCCGGCACGGGACCGCTGAACGATGCGGGGACGGGCGCGGGCGAGGGCTTCACGATCAACCTGCCCGTGCCGCCCGGGTCCGCGGAGCCGGAGTGGCTGTCCCTCCTGGAGTACGTGGTGCTACGAGCGGCCCGCGCGTTCGAGCCCCAGCTGGTGCTGGTCTCCGCGGGGTTCGACGCGCATGCCGAGGACCCGCTCGCGAGCTGCCGCCTGCAGACGGATTCGTTCGCGAAGATCGCGTGCCTGGTCCGCGACATGGCGCGCGAAGCCGGCGTTCCGCTGGGAGTCGTACTGGAGGGCGGCTACAACGTGCCTGTGCTGTGTGAGTGCGCGACCGTGACGCTCGCGGCGCTCGGCGGCGCGGGCGAGGCGCCGCGCGTCGCCGCGGAGCAGGCGCTCACGCCGCACGCCGCCGAGGCGGTCGGGCGCTATTGGGCGCTGTGAGCGCCGCCAGGTCACGCTGACGAGCGCAGCGCACGTGAACCTCTCGCCACCGGTCGCGGGTGAGCCACGGGGCCGGGGCGATGATCGCACCGCGAGGAGGCCGTACTCACCGGAAGGCGCCTGCGCGGGCGCACGCGCGCAGACTATGCGCACACACGCCCGCACACACACGCACACACGC
>DATBCA010000269.1:0-1816 GCA_036270715.1 Solirubrobacteraceae bacterium | reverse complement strand
TAGGCGTTGACGCGGAAGCGCGCGTGACCGGGGACCGCGTAGGCGAAGTCGAGCTGCCAGTCGGTCTCGAGCCGCTGGCGCTGGTCGCCCGTGAGGATCGAGTAGACGATCTCCCGCGTGTCCTGCGGGGACAGCTCGGGATACTCCTCGACCCGCGTGAGGCGGCCGCGCACGCGCACGAGCGGTTGCGAACCGGCGGTCAGGTGCAGGTCGGACGCGCGCCGGGACACGACTTCCATCAGGAGGTCGGCGAAATCGATGTCCATGTTGCCGCCCATCGACCCACTGATGCGGCTCTGGCGCATTTGTGCCAGCGCTCTGGACGAACGTACTAGCGTCGCTCGCGCGTTCGACGAGCGACGGGCGCGCCCGCTAGGTCGAGCCGACCACGCGCAGGACCTCGGGGATCGACGTGATGCCCTGGCGCGCTTTTTCGAGGCCGTCGTCGCGCAGGCGGCGCATGCCCTGGCGCACGGCGACGTCGCAGACCTCGTCGGCGCTGCGGCGTTCGAGCGCGACGGCCTGGATCTCGGGCGTGATCTTCATGACCTCGTACAGGCCGATGCGGCCGCGGTACCCGCTGCCGTTGCAGCGACGGCAGCCGACGGGCTCATAGCCCTCCAGGTCGACGAGCGCCTTGAAGCCGTTGACGTGGAGCACGTCGGTGGGCACGATCGTACGCCGCTTGCACGTGGTGCAGAGCACGCGCGCGAGCCGCTGCGCGACGACGCAATCGAGCGCGGAGGCTACGAGGAACGGCTCGATGCCCATCTCGATCAGGCGCGTGATCGCGGACGGCGCGTCGTTGGTGTGCAACGTCGAGAGCACGAGGTGCCCGGTGAGGGCGGACTCCACCGCGATCTGCGCGGTCTCGCGATCACGGATCTCGCCGACCATGATCACGTCGGGGTCGGCGCGCATCATCGAGCGCAGCCCCGCGGCGAAGGTGAGCCCGCGCTTGTTGGAGACCTGCAGCTGAGTGAGCCCCTCCATCTGGTACTCGACGGGGTCCTCGACCGTGAGAATGTTGCGCTCGGGTGTGTTGAGGACCTGGAGCGCGGCGTACAGCGTGGTCGACTTGCCCGATCCGGTCGGGCCTGTGACGAGCACGGCGCCGTGCGCCTGGTGGAACGCGTGTTCGAACCGCTCGCGCTCGGCGGCGCCGAGCCCGAGCTCCTCGAGCCTGACGACGGAGCCGTCCTTGTCGAGGACGCGCAGCACGATCGCCTCTCCGTGCACGCTCGGCAGCGTCACCGCGCGCAGGTCGATGCGTCGTCCGTCGACGACGAGCCCCACGCGGCCGTCCTGCGGGAGGCGTTTCTCGGCGATGTTGAGCTCGGCCATGATCTTCACGCGGGAGACGACTCCAGCGGCGGTCTTGCGCGGCACGGTCGTGACGTCCTGGAGCACGCCGTCGATGCGGAAGCGCACGCGCAGGTCGTGCTCGTGCGGCGACAGGTGCACGTCGGAGGCGCCCAGCTCGACTGCCTGCGCGATGACCTGGTTGACGAGCTTGACGACGGGCGCCTCGTCGGTGGACTCGCGCAGGTCGACGACCTCGTCCTCGCGCACTTCCTCGTCGCTGAGCGGCCCGTCGCCGACCGACTCGTCGAGGCGGTTGAGCTTGGCGATCAGCGCGGCGACGTCGTCGGGCGCGCCGACCGCGACGCGCACCTCGCGGCCGGTCATGATCGCGATGTCGTCGACCGCGAGCACGTTCGCGGGGTCGGCCATCGCGACGAGCAGCGTGCGATCGTCGACGAACGCGACGGGGACGGCCTGGTAGCGCCTGGCGGCGGCGGTCGTTATGCAGTTC